>JAGWPI010000235.1 GCA_028877005.1 Bacteroidota bacterium
TTTCTGTTTGCGCCAAAACTTCATGCACAAATCAGTAAAGCACCTAAAGATTCTGTTATACAATTATATGGTGTGGTAATGACTTCAGATAGTTTAAAAGCCATTCCTGCTACCAGTGTAATTGTAGATGGCAAAGGCAGGGGTACCATTACAAATTATGATGGCATCTTTTCTATTGCAGTTTTAAAAGGCGATAAAATTACCTTTTCATCTATTGGATATAAAGATAAAACTTATGAAATTCCTACTCATTTAACTGATAATCAATATAGTTTAATTGTTTTATTAGTAAGTGATACCAACTATTTACCTGCAGCAATTTTAAAACCACGCCCTACCAGAGAACAATTTGAACGAGATTTTGTGAATACGCAAATTCCGGATGATCAATATGAAATTGCTCGCCAAAATACTGACGAATCTAAACGAAGGGCATTATTGGCTGCACTCCCTGCAGATGGCCGTGAAGCTGTTAATTACCAATTACGTCAACAGGCTAATCGTTATTACTATCAGGGTCAGTTACCTCCACAAAATATTTTTAATCCACTAGCTTGGGCCGATTTTATTAAAGCTTGGAAAAGAGGTGATTTTAAAAGTAAAAAATCTTCCTCCAGTAGTGGGTATTAAAATATATCAATAAAAAATTTTAATTATGGAACATATTTCAGTCATTGGTGCCGGTACCATGGGAAATGGTATAGCTCATGTGTTTGCCCAAAATGGATTTAAAGTGGCATTAGTTGATGTACATCAAGCACAGTTAGACAAAGCATTAGCAACAATTGCAAAAAATATTGACCGACAAGTTGCAAAAGGTATAATTTCAAATGAAAAAAAATCGGATATACTTCAACACATTACCACACATACCACTATAGAAGAAGGTGTGCAACACGCTGCACTGGTTGTAGAAGCAGCAACAGAAAACATAACTATAAAACTGCAATTATTTCAACAATTAGATAAGTGTTCACCACAGCATGCCATTTTAGCCTCAAACACATCTTCTATTTCAATTACCAAAATTGCGGCAGCTACCAACCGTCCCGATAAAGTGATTGGTATGCATTTTATGAATCCTGTTCCTGTAATGAAATTAGTAGAAATTATTAATGGTTATGAAACACACCCTGATGTAAGTAATACCATTATTAATTTGAGCCTGCAATTAGGCAAAACACCATGTGTAGTGAACGATTATCCCGGATTTATTGCCAATAGAATTTTAATGCCAATGATAAATGAAGCTATTTATAGCTTATATGAAGGTGTTGCTAATGTAGAGGCAATTGATACAATTATGAAATTAGGGATGGCACATCCTATGGGTCCTCTGCAATTAGCAGATTTTATTGGATTAGATGTTTGTCTTAGTATTTTAGAAGTACTACACAAAGGCTTAGGCAATCCAAAATATGCACCCTGCCCGTTACTAATCAATATGGTTACAGCCGGAAAATTAGGCATTAAATCGGGCGAAGGATTTTATGTGTATACAGGAGACAGCAAAGATTTATTAGTAAGTAATCGTTTTAGGCATTAAATAATATTTTACTATTTCCTTATAACAGTGTTAAATGATAAGCACAGCTATTTCAAGTAATTGAAGTATGTTTTTTATACTTTCTAAACTATTATTCTTTTTATTATCACCAATTACATGGTGTGTTATTATTGCTATTGTTTACTTTATAACGAAATCAAAAAAAATAAAAAAAACGGCAAAAATTTTAGGCATTAGTATCATTATTCTTTTCAGTAATTCCTTCCTTTATATGAGTGTGGAAAGTGCCTGGCAAATTAATCCGCAACGTTTGCAAAAAACAATTAATAATGCTATTGTTCTAGGAGGATTAATCAGTTTCAATGCCCGTCATGAAGGTTTTTTTAATGGCGCAGCAGAAAGATATACAGCGGCTTTACAAATGTTTAATGCAGGTAAAATTCAAAAAATTATAGTAAGTGGCGGTTCAGGATTATTATTGGATACGGTAGATAAAGAAGCCTTATTTTTAAAAGAACAGTTTATAAAAGCGGCTGTTCCTGAAAAAGATATTTTGGTAGAAGATCAATCGCGTAATACATTCGAAAATGCTTTGTATACCAAACAGTTAATTAAAAAAAACCAGCTAAATTCACCTTTTGTTTTAATAACTTCAGCAGAACATATGCGCCGTGCTGCAGCTGTGTTTCAAAAAGCAGGGATTGATGTAATACCCTACCCCGTTAACTATAATGTATTACCCGATAGGACTTACAATTGGCAAGATTTTATTATACCTAATTTTTGTAATTTTTATAAGTGGCAAGATTTATTGAAAGAAATAATAGGCTATCTTGTTTATAAAGTAAGCCATAAATTATAATTAGGATTTATTAATTTCAACACCAGTTAAATCATTCATTTTAAACAATACTTCATTCATTCTGGCTTTTGGTACACCTATTTTCATGTAACAAAATAATTGTGTATCCTGATTAAAAATAGTACAATTATAATTTTTGATTATCATCATTACTTCATTCATAGCAGTATAATTAAAATGCACCTCATACTGCACTAATACCGGACTTTGAACAATTGGCACCATTTGTAAAGCTAATGCAGCAGCAGATTTATATGCATTAATTAATCCGGGTACCCCTAATAAAGTGCCCCCAAAATAACGGACTACAATAATTAGAATATTAGTTAATCTTCGGCTATCAATTTGCCCAAGAATAGGCCTGCCGGCAGTTCCAGAAGGTTCACCGTCATCACTAACCCTAAACTCGGTTTTATCTAGTCCTAACCGGTAAGCAAAACAATGATGTACAGCTTTTCCATGTTCTTTTTTTAATATACTTAAATAAGTTTTTACTTCATCTTTTGAATTTAAAGGATAGGCATAAGCCAAAAATTTACTACCTCTGTCTTTGTATTCTGCAAAAGCAGGTTGTTGAATAGTGAAGAAAAAATCGGGTATATCAGACATGTTGAGCAGGAATAAAATATTGAATTAAATCACTTTGTATATTCTCTGTATTACTTAATAGTGCAGACTTTAATTTTGGAGCTATAATACCGTTGGGTACACTCATATTTAAGTTAGTAATTACTCTGGCTTCATCCCATAACCCTGCATCAATAAACTGTTGCAGTACATTGGCTCCTCCTTCTACCAAAATACTTTGTATATTTTTTTCATAACAAGCTTCTAATATAGATGATATAACTGTTGACGATTGATGCAACTTAAAATAAGATACAAAACCAATTGATTCATTTTTTTGTGAATTCCAAACCCATGTAGGAAAATTAGTATTAAAAATATTTAATGTACTAGGAAGTGAACAAGTATTATCTATAACCATCCGAATTGGTTGGGGGGTACAAGGCCAGTATTGATTAGTAAGATTTGGATTATCATATAAAGCAGTATTCTTTCCAATAAGAATGGCTGCCTCTTCACTTCGCCATTGATGTACTATCCTATTTGTAAATAGATTGGAAATAAACAATCTTTTTGTTGTATTTGAACCAATAAATCCATTAGCAGTTTGTGCCCATTTTAATATTATGTAAGGTCTTTTTGCTGTATGAAAAGTAATAAATCTTTTATTCAAAATTTGGCAATCATTTTTCAATACATCTGTAATAACATTGATACCTGCAGCTTTTAACTGATCAATTCCTTTCCCATTAACTTGGGCAAACGGATCTTGCATACCAATTACCACTTTGGGAATTTGATTTTGTATAATCAGCAAACTACAGGGGGGTGTTTTGCCATAGTGCGCGCAGGGTTCTAATGAAACATAAAGTGTTGATTTTGAAATGAGGTGCTTATTATTTTCGGCAACCGAATTAATGCAATTTACTTCGGCATGAGGTCCACCATATTGTTGATGATATCCCTCTCCAATAATGGTATCATTATATACCAATACTGCACCAACCATGGGGTTAGGTTTGGCATATCCATTAGCCATTTTTGCCAATTGTATGCAACGTTGCATGTAAAACTGATCTCTTTCCATATTTACCTTACCAATTCCACAAAAATAACTGAATTGATGGTATTTTGCAGTATGACTATTAAATCAGCCTATCAACAATTATTAGTGGCATTATTTGAATTGTATTCAGACAGAGAAGCTTCGAATATTGCCGATATAGTTATTGAAAAAGTAACCGGTTTCAATAAAATTAATCGAATTCTAAATCCAGAAATTATATTAACCGGTGCACAAGAAAGTAAGTTGAAGAAATATTCAGATGAATTATTAAACTACAAACCTTTACAATATGTAATACAAGAGGCCTGGTTTTATCATTTGCCATTTTTTGTAAATGAATCAGTATTAATTCCCAGACCTGAAACAGAAGAATTAGTTGAATGGTTATTAAATTCTATGCAAACAAATACCCATTCAACTTCTATTTTAGATATTGGCTGCGGCAGTGGATGTATAGCTGTAAGTATAAAATATATGCGCAGCAAATTTCAGGTAACTGCTGTTGATAATAGTGAAAAAGCCTTATCAATTGCAAAAAAAAATGCACAAAAGCATAAGCTAAATATCAATTTTCAAAATATTGATATTTTGAATAAAAAAAATTGGACACAACTAAATGAGTATGATTGTATTATCAGTAATCCTCCGTACATACAATTATCAGAAAGTAAAATAATGGCCAAACAAGTTGTAGCTTTTGAACCGCATCAGGCACTATTTGTATCCGATGATAATCCATTAATTTTCTATACCACCATTGCAGAGTTTGCAATTATTCATTTAAAAAAAAATGGTACACTTTTTATGGAAGTGAATGAAAGCTTAGCTATTGAAACTGAGAAAGCAATTCATAAACTAGGATTCTCTACTACTTTAAGAAAAGATTTGCAGGGTAAAAACAGAATGCTTATGGCTAAATATCATTCTTAAATAAAAATTTGTATATTACTTCAAATTAGATTATGGAAAACATCCTTTCTATTATAGATATTTCTAAAAACTATGGACCGGTAAAGGCATTAAAAAATTTAACACTTAACATACCAAAAAATTCCATTTATGGTATATTGGGTCCAAATGGCAGTGGAAAAACCACAACCTTAAGTATTCTACTAAATGTGCTTAAACCAAACAGTGGGCAGTTTACCTGGTTTAACAATTCAACTGATGTTTTTTATAGAAAACGAATAGGTAGCCTTTTAGAAACACCTAACTTTTATCATTATTTATCTGCATATGATAACCTAAAAATTACACAAGCCATTAGTGGTCGGGGTAATAAACCCGATTTAAATAATGCCTTAGAAATGGTTCGTTTGCAGGACAGAAAAAATGATAAGTTTAGTACTTACAGTTTAGGAATGAAACAACGGTTAGCTATTGCTGCTGCATTATTAGGAAATCCGGAGGTATTAGTTTTGGATGAACCAACTAATGGGCTAGACCCTTCTGGTATTGCAGAAATAAGATCGTTAATTAAAGAGCTTGGGCAACAAGGAAAAACAATTATTATGGCTAGCCATTTATTAGATGAAGTAGAAAAAGTATGTACTCATTTTTGTATTTTAAAGCATGGAAGTTTATTGGTAAATGGACCCGTAAAAGAAATTTTAAGTAATGAAGATGTAATTATACTTAAAGCAAATAATTTAGCACTATTACAAAA
>JAGWPI010000236.1 GCA_028877005.1 Bacteroidota bacterium
GGATATAATATACTACCACTCATCATATCATGCCCACGTGGTTCAAACATTAAACCTTTTCTAATCCAATCAAATTCTTGCAAAAAATGTTGTCTTTTTTCGCTCATGTTTTGTCCAGATAAAATTGGTGCACCACTAGCAACCAGCCTTACGGGATTGCCACATGTATGTGCATCAATACAAAAAAATGTTTTTTTCATATAATAATTTCAATCATCACTTTATTAAAAACCAATTTTTGTAAATACACCATTTAACATTCTCCAGATTTTTAGCGGATTAGAATCTTTTAATTCAAGCGGTAAGAGATAATCAGGCGCATTCTGAAAAGCAATTGGTCTTACCCATCTTTTCACGGCAAAAATACCCACTGCGGTAAACCTACTATCGGTACATGCAGGATATGGCCCGCCATGAACCATAGCAGGACAAACCTCAACGCCTGTAGGAACACCATTAAATACAATTCTACCTGCAATTTCTATTGCAGTATCCACAATAGTATGATAGTTAGCTAAATCTTCATCTGTTCCCATAATTGAAGTGGTAAGTTGCCCTTTTACTGCTTTCCATACAGTAAATAATTCATCCATACTTGCACATTGCACAACCAAAGAATAAGGCCCGAACACTTCTTCATGTAATAATGGATTTTCTAAAAAAACAGAAGCATTAACTGTAGCTACTGTAGGTAAAGCATCTAATGCCTGAACAACATGGATACTTTGCTTTAAAAGGTTTACCCCCTTTTGCGCTAACACTTTTTCTAATTTAGAAAAATAAGCTTGGTGTATGCCTTTATGAAGCATAGCTGAAGGAACAGACATTTCTATTTGCTTACCAAGTTCTTGTAAAAAAACAGGTAATTTTTTGTGTTGAAGTGTAATAATTAGACCAGGATTAGTACAAAACTGCCCCATACCCAATGTAATAGATGCTGCATACTCTTTAGCAATTGTTTCAGCATTTTGCTGCATTGCATTGGGAAGAATAATAACCGGATTAATACTACCCATTTCTGCAAATACAGGAATAGGTTTTCCTCGTTCTGCAGCATATTGAGTTAATGCCTTACCACCACTTAGAGAACCGGTAAATCCAACTCCTGCTGTTAAAGGATGTTGGACCAATACCTTACCGGCCTCAAATGAAGTCTCAGTTACATGTTGCACAATGTGCTGTGGCATGTTATTGATTTTAATAGCTTTTTGAATGGCCTGAAAAACCATTTTTGAAGTATTAAGGTGTGCAGGATGTGCTTTAACTATGACCGAACAACCGGCAGCTAATGCACTGGCGGTATCGCCCCCAGCAGTTGAATATGCAAAAGGAAAATTACTGGCACCAAAAACAACAATGGGACCAATTGGAAATAACATTCTCCTAATATTCGGCTTAGGTGGTGTTCTTTCAGGTATGGCTGTATCTATTACTGCCTCAACCCAACTGCCCTCCTGCAACATTTCCGCAAACAAATGCAATTGAAGAATTGTGCGAGCCCGCTCTCCTTTTAGCCTTTCTATTGGTAAATTGGTTTCTTCTGCTGCTTGCTCCAGTAAACTATCGCCAAGTGCTTCAATTTCAGCAGCAATTGTTTTTAAAAATGCTGCTTTATGCGAAGGGCTATATTGCTTTAACTCATTAAAAGCATTGTTCGCATTTACTAAAACTTCATGAATGTTTTGTTCAATCACAAATAAATGTTTAATAAATTATTACTGTAAAATCTTATTTAAAATTATCCGGGTGTATTTTCATAGCATGATTAACAATATCAAAAATATATTTTTGCTCTTTTTCATCTAAAGTTAACCTTGGCAAACGAACATAAGAACTGCCTAAACCTGTTACTTGTTGAACTAATTTTATATATTGTACCAATTTGGGATGAATATCTAACTCTAATAAAGGTAAAAACCATCTATGTAGTTGCACTGCTTCATCGTATTTTTTCTCCTGAATTAGCTGATATAACCTAACGGTTTCTTTTGGGAAAGCATTTACCAAGCCGGCCACCCAACCCTCTGCACCCATCATTAAACTTTCTGTAGCAATGGTATCTACACCACAAAAAATTGCAAAACGATTGCCAAAACGATTTTTGAGCTGAGTTAAATTGGTGATGTTGCGTGTAGACTCTTTAATAGCAATAATATTGGCACAATCAGCTAAGACTTCTAGTATCTCCATTGTAATTTCAGTACCATAATCTACCGGATTATTGTACAACATAATAGGTAATTGAGTAGCCGATGCAATAGTTTTAAGGAAATGCGTAGTTTCTCTGGAATCACTTCGGTATCGCATAGGTGGCAACAACATAAACCCATTGGCATTATTCTGTTCTCCTATCTCAATATGTTGCAGGGCATCTTGTATTGTAGCAGAAGCTATATTTAATAAAACAGGGAGTGTATTTTTACTTTCAAATACTGCAGTTTGTAATAATATTTTTTTTTCTTCTAATGTTAATACTGCGGCTTCGCCTAAGGAACCACCAATTATTAAACCATGCACACCTGCTTGAATTTGTGCCTGAATATTTTTAGAAAACAATGGTAAATCAAGCACATCTGCATGTGTAAAGGGAGTAGTTAAAGCCGGAAAAACACCTTTCCATACAAAAGATTTCATTATTTTTTTTTACTAAAGCTAAGTAAGAAAAATAAATGAAAAATAAAATGAAAAAAATTATTTTAAAAATGCAAATACTTTTTGAAAAAAAGAAGTATTTGAACTTTGAGAAGGTGTTATAATACAAGGTGCTAAATGTGCTAATTCTGCTACCGGCGTCCAATCTTCCAAACCCTCATACCAAACTTTATCTGATATTTTCAAACCACGTTTCGTTATTTTACTAATATTAAACGGACCAATAATTAACTTACCTTTTCTTAAAATATAAATTTTCTCCATGCAAAAATTAAATTTTTCAATATGGCCTATAGTATTTTATAAGAACGCTATGATGAAAATACTATTGTATAGCTTGTAGTGCCTTTTCAAAAGTTTCATCTTTTGCATTCAAAATTTCATAATAACCTGTTGGTCCAAAAAGTTGTCGCGCCATTAATGCCCTTATACGCAAATCTAATTCTTGATGTACCAAATTATTTTTGGGCATCTCAAGAGAGTCTGCTTGAAAATAAGCAGCCAATTCAGTCCAATTTTGGTTAGTCAACACAAAATCTTTTTTGAAAGCATTTATATTTTTAAAATTATCAAAATAGGTTCTATTTTTCAGGTATAACTTATACACATATCTATTAACAGTATTTTTTGTAAAGATTTTATTAAGAGATGCAAGAAGCAAAGTAGTATCATAAGGCACAAATATATCTGGCGTAATACCTCCACCTCCATATACCAAATGACCATTGGGCGTTTTATAAGAAGGACCTTTTAGTTTTGAAGAGTCTAACTTTAGTAACTCACCATCATGAAAACGGTTCAATAGTTCATCTTCATAAGCTAATTTCCCTTTATTATAGGGTTTTTGAATATTTCTACCTAAAGGGGTATAATAACGAGCTACTGTTAAACGAAGTGCACCGCCATTACTTAATTGAAATTGTTGCTGCACCAAACCTTTACCAAATGTTCTGCGGCCAACTATAGTAGCCCTATTCCAGTCTTGCAGTGCGCCGGATAATACTTCACTAGCCGATGCAGTTGTTTCATTTACCAGAACAACCAATGGATTTTTTTCGAATAGACCATCCCTTTTACAGCGATAATCAATTCTGGGAGAATGGGCACCTTCTGTGTATACAATCAATTTTTCATCATCTAAAAATTGATCGGCAATAGCGGTTGCTTCTGTTAATATGCCACCACCATTTCCGCGTAAATCTAAAATCATTTTTTTCATACCCATTTTTTGCAAGCCTTCTAATTTTTGCATAAACTCTTCAAAAGTTCGCTCGCCAAATCGATTAATTTTTATATAACCAACATCGGGGGTAACCATATAAGCAACTTCAACAGAAGGCACCAAAATGCTACCTCTTTTAATCAATACATTTTGAAGTTGCCTATTTCGTAAAATGGTAATTTTTATGATTGAACCTGAGGGGCCACGTAATTTATTCTTAATAC
>JAGWPI010000237.1 GCA_028877005.1 Bacteroidota bacterium
CTTTAGGTTCAGCAATAATAATATCGCCTAACATACCAAAACTAGCAGAAATGCCGCCAAATGTAGGGTCGGTTAATAAAGAAATATAGGGTAGTTGGGCATTACTTAATTGTGATAACTTTCCACTTGTTTTAGCTAATTGCATAAGGCTAAATGCGCTTTCCATCATTCGGGCACCACCACTTTTTGAAATAACCATGTAAGGTAGTTTGTGGGCTATACAATAATCAACTGCTCTACTAAATTTTTCGCCCATTACACTTCCCAATGAGCCACCAATAAATTCAAAATCCATGCAGGCTATTACAATTTTTTTACCATTTACATTACCTACTGCAACACGCATAGAATCTTTCAAATTGGTTTTTGATCTGATTTCATCTAATCGTTGCTGGTAATTTTTTAAATCGGTAAAATTTAAAAAATCTTTGCTGATAATGTTATCAAAAAGTGGCTCAAATTGTTGTTCATCGAAAAGAATATCATAGTATTCTTCGCTCCCAATTCTGTGGTGATAATTACATTTTGGGCAAACGTATAATTCTTCTTCTAAGTCTTTTGTGGTAGAAATATAATTGCAGTTAGGACATTTACTCCATAAGCCCTCAGGTGTTTCTTTTTTATCGGCAGTTGACGTTAGAATTCCTTTTTTTCTTCTTTTAAACCAGCTTCGTTTAATGCTTTCTTCTTCTTTCAACTTATCCTCATCACCGGTAAGATTTTGCTCAATATTTTCTTCAAATTCTTTTTTCATGGCTATTATTTTAATCTACTTTTTACCTACAATGCCCATGAATTATTTATCCCGCCTGAAGAAGGAAATGTAAATCATGGGCATTATAAATACTTCAATCGGGTGGGTGAAAGTAGCAAAAATAAGGTTGTTTATTGAAACAGTATTTTTTTGGGTATAATTCTCTCACCAAACAACCTTAAACATACATGAATACAAAAGCCACCTAAAATATTTTAGGTGGCTTTTGTAAAAGGTTGTATTATGCATTTTTATTAATGCAGTTTAAGTCTTCAAATGCTTCTGTTAAACGTAAAATAAAGTTTTCTTCCCCCTTTCTTAACCATACCCTTGGGTCGTAATGTTTTTTATTCGGCATTTCAGGCCCTTCTGGGTTACCTAGTTGGCTTTGCAAATAGGCTTCGTTCTTTTTGTAATTGTTTAATATGCCTTCCCAAAAAGCCCATTGCATATCTGTATCAATATTCATTTTAATTACTCCATAACCAATAGCTTCTTGAATTTGAGATTTAGGTGAGCCGCTGCCACCATGAAATACAAAGTAAACAGGCTTATCAGATGTATGCAATTGTTGTTGTATATATAATTGGCTATTGTGTAAAATTTCGGGTCTTAAATGCACATTTCCGGGGCTATAAACACCATGTACATTACCAAAAGCTGCTGCAATAGTAAATAAGTGACCAACCTTACTTAGTGCAATGTATGCCTTTTCAATTTCTTCGGGTTGTGTGTATAGTTTATGGTTTTCAACATCTGAATTATCTACTCCATCTTCTTCTCCGCCGGTTACACCTAGTTCAATTTCTAAACTCATTCCTAATGGTTGCATACGTTTAAAAAATTCAACTGAAGTTGCTATATTATCATCTAACGGTTCTTCAGAAAGGTCTAACATGTGTGAACTAAAAAGCGGCTGTTTTTTTTCTTTAAAAAATTGTGTGCCTGCATCAATTAAACCACTAACCCATGGTAACCATTTTTTGGCAGCATGGTCTGTATGTAAGACTACCGGAACTCCGTAGTATTTGGCCACATTATGCACATGTAAAGCGCCGGAAATAGCTCCGGCAATGTTTGCCTGATATTGATCATTAGGCATACCTTTACCTGCTATAAATTGTGCACCACTATTCGAAAATTGAATAATGACAGGAGAGTTTACTTTAGCAGCAGTTTCTAAAGTGGCATTAATTGAATTGGTGCCTATACAGTTTACAGCAGGCATTGCAAACTTATTTTCTTTTGCATCTTGATATAATGCTGCCAGCTCATCGCCAAATAGAACTCCGGGTTGATACTTTTTCATTTTTAATGGTTTGAAGTTTGTTAGAACTATGATTTTACTAGTATTTACTTTGCTAATGATATGAAATATAAAAACATATTTGTAAATTCGTTTGCGAAGATACTGATAGTTCCTAAAAACAATTGTTAGCATTCATGACCTTCTGATAATTACCTATTTTTTTTTAATTGCTCTAATAACAACTTTAA
>JAGWPI010000238.1 GCA_028877005.1 Bacteroidota bacterium
GGCTTATCAGGTACGCACCGATCTTAAAATTGCAAAAGCGTATACAGACATGAGTAAACAAAATTATGATCTGCAAAAAGCTTTAGCAGTTCCCGATCTTACCCTGCAGTTAGGTTACGACCAACAGGGAAATTATATACAGAATTTTAACAATGTTGGATTTGGTATTGATATCCCTATTTTTAACAGAAATCAGGGTAATATCAAATCAGCAAAATCAATGATTGATTATAACACCACCACACAAAAAAGTACGGAAGCAAGTATAGAAGCGCAAATATATAGGGCATTACAAAAAGCATATGATAATACTGCTTTATACCAAAAAATTGATCCGTCTTTTGGAAAAGATTTTGATCGATTAAAAAATGAAGTTCTAAATAACTACAAAAAAAGAAATATCAGTTTACTCGATTTTTTAGACTTTTACGATGCTTACAAACAAAATACACTGCAGATTAATACCATAAAATTCAATCGTATTAGTGCATTTGAAGATTTAAATTATTATACCGGAACATCACTTTATTAAACCCTGAATTACCTAATTATGAAACATATTATTATTAAAAAATGGCTATTACCCGTACTAACATTTGCTATCAGCACATTTATTTTTACGGCATGTACTGAAAAATCAGAAAAAAAGGAAGAACGTCAACAATATGTTATTCCTGATTCACTATTAAAAACACTAAAAATTGATACAGTAAAAACCTGCCCTTTGGTAGACGCTTTAACATTAACTGGCACAGTTGATTTTAATCAGGATAAACAAGTAAATATATACCCGTTGGTAAGTGGCAATGTAGAAGATGTAAAAGTTCAATTAGGCGATTATGTACAAAAAGGACAAACATTAGCTATTATAAAAAGTAGTGAAATGGCAGGTTACAGCAATAGTTTAATAAATGCTCAGACCAATTTAGCCGTTGCAAAAAAAAATCTAGATGCACAAAACGATTTGTTTAAAAGTGGGCTAGCCTCACAATTAGATGTTAATTCTGCTGAAGCAGCTTATCAACAAGCAGTTGCACAATTAGAAATGGTTGAAAGAATCTTAAAAATTAACAGTAACAATACACAAGGTAACTATATTATAAAAGCACCTATTAGTGGTTTTATTGTTCAAAAAAATGTAACCAACAATACTGCCATCCGCACTGATAATGGGAATAATTTATTCACCATTTCTGATTTGAAAGATGTATGGATTTATGCCAATGTTTATGAATCTAACATCAGCAAAATACATTTGGGCGATCCGGTAGACGTAACCACTATTTCATATCCTAATCGCATATTTAAAGGAAGGGTTGATAAAATGATGAATGTATTAGATCCAACTAATAAAGTAATGAAAGTAAAAGTGGTTTTACCCAATGCTGATTATGCTTTGAAACCACAGATGTTTGCTAGTATTTTGGTAACTAATAAAGAAAACAAACAGGCTATTTGCATTTCATCAAAAGCATTGGTATTTGACAATAGCAGATATTATGTATTAAAATATCAAGGCAATGGTATTGCAATAATAACTCCGGTAGAGATAATTAATACCATTGGTGATAAAACATACATTGCCTCCGGCATTGAAGTGGGCGATCAAATAATTGCATCACAAGCCATTTTAATTTATGATACCCTAAACAACTAGTTTTCATTTATTTCAAACTGAAGCAATGATAAAAATATTAAAAAGCGTAATTGGGTTTTCGCTTAAAAATAAATTTTTTATACTATTGGCATCGTTGGCAATGATTATTGTCGGCATAGTTACATTTAAAAATATGCCAATCGAAGCATTTCCTGATGTTACCAATACTGAAATAAGTATTATTACACAATGGCCTGGCCGAAGCGCAGAAGAGGTAGAAAAATTTGTTACCATACCAATAGAGTTGGCCATGAATCCGGTACAGGATAAAGTAAGTCTTAGATCCTCTACCATATTTGGATTATCATATGTTAAATTAATATTTGATGATAATGTAAAAGATCCACAAGCCCGACAACAAGTTATGAATTTATTGGGTAATGCAAACTTGCCTGCCGGTGTTAATCCTTCGGTGCAACCTCCTACCGGACCAACCGGTGAAATTTACAGATATACCCTTAAAAGTAAAATTAGAGATGTTAGAGAATTAAAAACCATGCAAGACTGGGTCATCGATCGTCAATTACGTTCTGTACCTGGCGTTGGCGATATTGTAAGTTTTGGTGGAAAAACAAAAACCTATGAAATACAAGTTAATCCTGAAAAACTTACCAATTTAGGTATTACCCCATTAGATGTATTTACTGCCGTACAAAAAACAAATATTAATATTGGCGGTGATGTAATTATTCAAAATAACCAAGCCTTTGTTGTTAGAGGTATTGGTTTACTAAATGATATTAATGAAATTAAAAACATTATTATTGAAAACATAAATGGGGTACCTGTATTGGTAAAAGATGTGGCTAACGTAGAAATTTCTAATTTACCACGGTTAGGTTGGGTGGCTCGTTCAAATGGTTTAGTAAATAAAGATGGTACAAGAGTGGTTACAGACGAGCCTGATGTTGTAGAAGCCATTATCTTAATGCGTAAGGGTGAAAATCCAACTAAGGTATTGAATGCCATTAAAGATAAAATTGACAAATTAAATAGTTATATTTTACCGGCAGATACACAAATAGTTCCTTATTATGATAGAACTGATTTAATTAATTATGCCACTCATACAGTGTTGCATAATTTGGTAGAAGGAATATTGTTAGTTACTTTATTGGTATCACTATTTATGTTTAACTGGCGCACCACTTTAATTGTATCAATAATTATTCCAATGGCGCTGCTATTTGCGTTTATATGTTTACGATTGATGGGAATGAGCGCAAATTTACTTTCATTAGGTGCAGTTGACTTTGGTATTATTATAGACGGGGCCGTTGTAATGGTGGAGGGAATGTTTGTAATACTTGACCATAAGGCCAAAGAACTTGGTATGGAGCGATTTAATAAAATTGCTAAACTGGGTTTAATTAAAAAAAATGGAGCTCAGTTAGGTAAGGCTATCTTTTTTGCAAAAGTAATTATCATAACAGGTCTTTTACCAATTTTCGCCTTTCAAAAAGTAGAAGGAAAAATGTTCTCTCCATTAGCATATACATTAGGTTTTGCATTATTAGGGGCATTAATTACAACGCTTACGCTGGTTCCTGTTTTAATTAGCATATTACTTAAAAAAAATGTACACGAAAAACACAACCCTTTTGTTGAAACCTTAACAGGATTTATGCTAAAGGGATTTGCTGGTAGTTATAAACAAAAAAAATGGGTGGTTCCCATTGCTTTATTGGTAATGGTGGGTGGTATTTACTCTTTTAAATATTTAGGCTCTGAATTTTTACCCGAATTAGACGAAGGCTCTATTTGGTTAAGAGTACAAACACCTTACAGTATTTCATTAGATAAATCTGTTGAAATTTCATCACAGGTTAGGAAAATTTTAATGGGTTTTCCCCAAGTGAAATATGCTGTATCACAAACGGGTAGGCCAGATGATGGTACAGATGTAGCAGGATTTTATAACAATGAGTTTTCTGTAATGCTTTATCCCGAGGACTCATGGAAACCACACATTAGTAAAGATGAACTAATTGCAGAAATGAGTAAATCACTGTCAAATATTCCTGGCGTTGATTTAAATTTTTCCCAACCCATTATGGATAATGTTGAAGAAGCTGTATCGGGAGTAAAAGGCTCTATTAGTGTAAAAGTTTATGGCGATTCTTTGAATTATATGGAAGGAAAAATTAATGAAGTGTACAATATTTTAAAGAATGTAAGAGGCATAACAGACTTAGGCGTAATTCATAATATTGGGCAACCGGAATTAGATGTGAATCTTGATCAAAATAAAATGGCGATGTATGGCGTTGCTACCGCTGATGCCAATGCAGTAGTAGCCATGGCTATTGGCGGATTAGCTGCATCTACACTATATGAGGGTATTAAAACATTTGATATTCGTATTAGAATGCCTGAAAACTTTAGAAAAACTCCCGAAGATATCGGTAATTTGTTGGTACCCACACAAAGTGGTTCTAAAGTACCAATTAAAGAAATTGCTACTATTACTGAAAAAACAGGACCATGCCTTATTTTTAGAGACGATAACCAGCGTTACTCTGCACTCAAATTTTCTATTAGAGATAGAGACATGGGTAGCACTATTGCTGAAGCACAGAAAAAAGTTGATGCCGCCGTACATTTAAAACGAGGTTATACAATGGCCTGGCAAGGCGATTTTGAAAACCAAAAAAGAGCAGAACACAGACTAGCACAAGTAGTTCCCATTAGCTTATTGCTGATATTTTTATTGTTATTTACCATGTTTGGAAATTTAAAAGATGCCGGATTGGTATTTTTAAATGTACCCTTTGCCATTGTGGGTGGCATTGCAGCATTATTTATAACCGGTACTAACTTTAGCATTTCAGCTGGTATTGGTTTTATAGCCCTATTTGGTATTTGTATTCAAGATGGAGTATTGCTAATAACAGTCTTTAAACATAATCTGGAAAGTATAAAAGGTGCATCTAACACTTTATATACTTCCATCAAATTGGGCGTACAATCTAGAATTCGGCCTGTAATGATGACTGCTTTAATGGCTGCCATAGGTTTATTACCTGCGGCTATTTCACATGGTATTGGATCTGAAAGTTCAAGGCCACTCGCCAGAGTTGTAATAGGTGGTATTTTATGTGCCATGATTTTCTCACTATGGGTATTCCCATTAATATTTGGTTGGGCTTATAGAAATGTTGATAATAAACATAAAGAATCAACTATTGATTCTGAAAACCCTAAAAACAAATAGTTAGTTCAATTCATATCTATTTTTAAAAAAGTAAAAACCGCTTCTTATCTTCATGAAGCGGTTTTTTATTACTTACAACACTTCATTAAAAAAGATATGGCTTTAAAAAGTTTATTTATATTAATATTTTTATTTTTTTTGCTTAATTCAAAGGCTCAAAAGCAACAACAATCATTACTCTGGAAAATATCAGGCAATCATTTACATTCTAATAGTTATATTTTTGGAACATTTCATTTATTATGCCCTAAACAATTTAAACTTCCAGATACTATTTCCTACCTTATTCAACAGGTTGATACAGTATATTTTGAAATTAAGTTAGATGATCCGGCATTGTACAACAACATGCTTCAGGAAATGATCATGCAAAATCATACAACCCTAAACAATTTATTACCAACACCAACTTATGACTCTATGAATCAAATTTTTCAGGGGAAAACCAAGATGAATCTTAATTTCTTTCAGTTCTATAAACCAATTCTCATTACTTCATTTCTTTATCCGTCTTTATTAGGCTGTACTCCCATTTCATTAGAAAATGAAATTCAAA
>JAGWPI010000012.1 GCA_028877005.1 Bacteroidota bacterium
CAGTTTGATGATAGCCGTTTGTGTATTGATTTAGCAGCAACCGCACACCGTTATGGTGCTACTGTTTTAAATTATGCTGCAGTTACTGCGTTTAGCAAGGATGCACAGGGAAAAATTAACGGCTTAACCATACAAGATAACCTTCATCAACAGCAATTTCACGTTACTGCAAATGCTATTATTAATGCCACCGGTGTATTTGCTCATGCTGTAATGGCTATGGATGATCCGGATATGCCTAATGCCATTGCTCCTTCACAGGGGGTACATTTGGTAATTGATGGCGATAAGTTTCAGTCTAAACAAGCATTAATGGTACCTAAAACAACAGATGGCCGTGTGTTGTTTGCAGTTCCTTGGCATCACAAAGTTATTGTGGGCACTACCGATACACCCGTTGAAAATATTAGTACTGAACCCAAGCCATTGGAAGAGGAAATTCAGTTTATTATAGACAACTATAATATTTATACTAGCGAACCTATTAGTATGCACGATGTAAAAAGCGTGTACGTTGGTTTACGTCCGTTAATAAAACAAAAGGGAGCCGGGCAAAACACCTCCATGTTATCTCGCGACCATACTATTTTAGTGTCTTCTTCCGGGTTAATTACCATTACAGGGGGTAAATGGACAACCTACCGACGTATGGCTGCCGATGTATTAAATCATGCCATTAGTTTACAATTACTTCCTAAAAAAAAGGCCATAACTGCTACTCTGCCCATAGGTAAATGGGGTTGGCCAATCAACTTTTCTTCCCATTGGCATTTATATGGCACCAATGCTGGGTTAATTCAAGCATTGATGAAAGAAAATAAAGAATGGTCTAAACCGTTACATGCTAGTTATCCTTATACACAGGCAGAAGTTATTTGGTTTGTGCGCCATGAAATGGCACAAACAGTAGAAGATGTATTGGCAAGAAGAATACGATTACTATTATTAGATGCAAAAGCAGCGGTTGAAGTAGCACCATTAGTGGCTACATTAATGCAAAATGAGTTACAACAATCCAATAAATGGTACAATGAACAGGTTTTGGCTTTTACACAGTTGGCGCAACAATATATTTTATAAATAATGGCTGAATGGTTGGCTTATTATATAATTTTCCATAATAACTAACTAAAACTATTTTTTTAATATGATTATACAACAAATATTAGGTGAATTTTTAGGTACAGCGTTATTAATTTTATTGGGTAATGGAGTGGTAGCCAATGTTAATTTAAAGCATACCTATGCCCATGGTGGCGGGTGGATTGTAATTACTATGGGATGGGCAATGGCTGTTTTTGTGGGGGTTTTTGTAGCTTCAAAAGCAAGTGGTGGTCATTTAAATCCTGCTTTTACTATTGCATTGGCTGCTATTGGAAAATTTAGTTGGCAGTTAGTGCCAATATATATAGTTGCTCAAATTGCCGGTGCTATGGCCGGTTCGCTGTTGGTATGGCTTACATTTTATAAACATTATGCTTTGCCCAATGATGCAGCAACTATTAAAGCTACATTTTGCACAGAGCCCGCCATTAGAAATTATAAATGGAATGTAGTTACAGAAATAATTGGCGCATTTGTTTTGGTGTTCAGTGTTTTTAAAATGTCAAACCCAGCACAAAGCTTGGGTACATTAGATGCTTTACCCGTTGCCTTAGTAGTGTTAGCCATAGGACTAAGTTTAGGAGGTATTACAGGATATGCTATTAACCCTGCCCGCGATTTAGGTCCGCGTATTGTGCATGCCTTATTGCCCATTCCCGGAAAAGGTAGTAGCGATTGGGCGTATTGTTGGGTACCTATTATTGGCCCAATTGTAGGTGGTTTATTGGCAGGTATTGTATTTCAACTTACTACTTAAAATAAACTTAAACTGTATAGTTGTTGAATATTTCTATGGCTATATGAAAGAAATATATATAATTTTATTGTATGAGCAATGAAATGGACCTGCAAAATAAATCGGCCACTATTCAATGTTGGGTAACTGAATACACAGATGCCCTTTTTAAATGGGCTTGGCACAAAACTGCTGACAAAACTATTGCAGAAGATTTGGTGCAGGATACATTTTTATCTGCCATAGAATCATTTCATACTTTTCAGGGAAAAAGCCAACCTAAAACTTGGTTGTTCAGTATTCTACGTTTTAAAATTGCTAATCATTTCCGAAAACAGTTTAAATCGCCCGAACTTAATTGGAATGATAATATATTGCTACAAGATGATGCATTTGTAGAACATTTTTTTGATGAGAATGGACATTGGCGGATGCAAGAAATACCAAAAGATAATTGGCAAGGTGCAGATGGCCATTTATTAGATAATCCTGCTTTCTCAGCCATATGGCATCAATGCTTTGAAAAATTACCGAAACATTGGTTATGTGCATTACAATTAAAATATTTAGAAGCAAAAAATAGTGAAGATATTTGTAAGGAGTTGGATATTTCTAACACTAATTTTTGGCAAATACTGCATAGGGCTAAATTGCAATTGCGCAAATGTTTAGATGTGCATTGGTTCAGTTAGTCATGTTAACCGAATCATCCGATAAAACATATAATATGGATAATATAATAATTAATATGTAATGAAGCGTAAGTTGATGCAGATACTAATGATTTCTTGTTTAAAAGCAACAGAATTGATTGAAAAAAAATCAATGATGCCTTTATCATGGATTGAACAAATAAAATTAAAAATACATTTACGTCTTTGTGACCCTTGTAAGCATTATGCACAACAAAGTAACGCCATAGATGAATGGATGAAGGCAGATAACAAAGACTTACTAACACCCTCTACCGATACAACACACCTAAAAGAAAAGATCATTCGGTCAATACCCCCACAGGAATAACTTAGCCATATTTTATTATAATAAACGCAGGATGATTGTTGCTTATGCAACTTCATAATGCGTGTTGTTATATCCATGCCTTTGTAACACTTATAAATTATTTCAAAATTTTTTTCCATTTTTTGTCAGGATGTGTTTAGTTGAACGACTAAAAGGTATAATTATTCATTAAACATTTAAAAAAACAAAAAATGGAAAACAAAAAAAGTATCCTAGCCGGATCAATTTTAGCCGGAGCCTTATTAGCAGTTGCAGGTATAAATGCCAATGCATCTAGTTTAATTCGTTATCAACAAGTTACTACTCCCGACGAAGTAGTAGCCGGTGTACATGCACAAAATGCTGTTAGCAATAGTTTTGAAATGAAGTGCGGTGCTACCAAAAAATCAGATACGACCAAAACCAAGAAAAAGGGTAAAGATGGTAAATGTGGTGAAGGCAAATGCGGCAGTACTAAAAAGTCTGGTAACTAAGTACATTTTTCAAAGGCAGGTAAAATTGTTTTTGGTTTTGCCTGCTTTTATTCCTTTTTATTCCTTTAAAAATATGCGTTATGGTAGGTATAGGCTATAGAAAAGATTTTGCTGCAGATTTTGCTGAAAGTAATGATATGCAACCCTCATTTATAGAAGTAGCACCGGAAAATTGGATAGGTGTAGGCGGTTATTGGAAAAAGCAATTTCAAAAAGCATTGGAGCAATATCCCTTGTTTACACATGGGTTATCTCTTTCAATCGGCAGCCCCGATCCGTTAGATTTTGTTTTCTTAAAACAGGTAAAGCAGTTTTTACGGCAAACCAATGCTGTGCTTTACTCAGAACATTTAAGTTATGCTAAATGCAATAATGCGCATTTGTATGATTTATTGCCTATACCCTTTACAGAAGCAGCAATACATCATGTTGCTAATAATATTAAGCAGGTGCAAGATTTTCTGGAGGAACGAATTGCCATTGAAATTGTTAGTTATTATACACCTGTTGCGCCGGAATTAAGTGAAATAGATTTTATTAATGCCATATTACAAGAAGCCGATTGCGATTTATTGTTAGATGTGAACAATGTTTATGTTAACAGTTTTAATCATCAATACAATGCCAAAAAATTTATTGAACAATTGCCTATGCACAAAGTAAAATATATACATATGGCCGGGCACGAAAAGGTGGCAGATGATTTAATTATTGACACACATGGCGAGGCTATTATTGACCCTGTTTATGATTTGTTTGCCTTTACCATACAGCAATTAAATAGAGACGTTCCGGTTTTATTAGAGCGCGATTTTAATATTCCTGAACTTATTCAACTACAAGGAGAAATTAACAGACTTAGAGACATAAAACAGCAAATACTTCAACCCGCTTCTTATGCAAACATATATTGATACGCAAGCTTATCAAAGCCAATTGGCAAGGTTTTGTAGAACAGGCCAATGGGAACCGATACCCGGTGTACACGTTCAGCATGTACAGCAATACAGGCGTTTGGTGTATAATGTTATAGATGATATGCTACTGAATGCCTACCCCCTTGTGTATGCATGTATTGAGCAGGAGGAGTGGAATGAATTGGTACAACTATTTTTTAGTGAACATAATTGTCAATCACCGCAAGTTTGGTATATGCCAAAAGAGTTCTATTTGTTTTTACATAAAAGGCAACACCCTCTATTGCAAAAATATCCACAGTTGTTAAATGTAATGGAATATGAATGGGCAGAGATAGCCTTATTTATGATGGAGGATATAGCAGTAACTTATACAACTTTTGGAGATGTACTTTTTAGTAAATTAATATTAAATCCGGAGCATTGTTTACTGCATTTAACCTATCCGGTACACCAAAAAAAGGTGAACACTATACATGCAGAAGATAAAAGTTGTTTTTATGTAATAGGCCATAGAAATAGGGAAGGTGCCGTTTTATTTACTGACCTATCGCCTGCTTTAGTTCGCATGATAGAGTATTTAGCAATGCAACCCTTGTCGGTGATGCAATTAATACAACAACTAGAGAATGAGTATGCAATGCAATTAACTGAAAAAGATAAAAATGCCGTCTTACATTTTTTTGAAGTTGCCTTGCAAAAGCAATTGCTGTTGGGTTTTTCTGTGTCCTCTGAAAAAAAAGTATTTGAATGATAAATGTCAATAGAATGAAAAACTTTTTTTATAAAATATTACTTCATTTTTAAACAAGTAAAA
Source organism: Bacteroidota bacterium (assembly GCA_028877005.1). GTDB lineage: Bacteria > Bacteroidota > Bacteroidia > Chitinophagales > Chitinophagaceae > Hydrotalea. The sequence goes on from JAGWPI010000012.1 coordinate 5,071, forward strand.
AATATGAAACATACTATGCAAGCCATTTGTAAAAAGAGTGAGGTTATTGCTGCAAAGGCGGGATATATACCCCTATTATTGATTAGATTGGTGTTGGCTTATGGCTTTTTGGGACCTGCAATGATGAAGTGGAATGATATACATGCGGTGGGCGATTGGTTTGGAACCATTGGTATACCTGCCCCGCATTTTAATGCTTACTTAGCTGCCATTACTGAAAGTGCCGGTGTGTTATTATTGTTTTTAGGCTTAGGAACACGTTATATTGCTGTTCCACTAATTGTTGTTATGTTGGTGGCCATTCGCACTGCGCATTGGGGTAATGGATTTGAGGCAGGTAATAATGGTTTTGAAATTCCATTGTATTATATTATTATGTTACTTACACTAATTAGTTTTGGGCCGGGTAAAATAAGTATAGATAACTTCATTACTAAAAAAGTAAACCATCAAACATCGGAATAATGGATAAGTTAATTATTGAGAAAATAAAAAGTTGCTTTTCTTCAATAATAATTGCAATATCCAGATGAATTACTTATTAATAAATTTTTAATCAGGGTTTCCAACAAATTTCAAAATTGTACTTATATTTATGCTTTGTTTTCAATGCAATTACTTTGGTTATTTCAAGTAAGTAATGCTTTATAAAACAAGTTAGATGAACTATGAGGCTTACCGCACAACAGTGGGGTATGTGCCCATAGTTTTTTTTTAACTATGCCTGATAAGGAGTACATTGAAAAAAATCAATACAAACTGGTACTTATATAAACCTAATAATATGAAAAAAAAGATGAGACAACTTGGCTTACTGCTGCTATGCTTTCCATTACTTTTTATGGCTTGCAAATCAAAAACAGGGTATCAAAAAATAACCCATGATCCTATGTTGTATAACCAAATGCAACATGAACTGAATTACGTAATTATCTACGATATTTTTACACCACCTGTTGCTTCCAGGGTATTTGCTTATGCTAACTTAGCAGCTTATGAAGTGTTGGCTAAAGAAGGAAAACACTTTGAAACATTAGAAGGGAAAATTAAAGATTTAGATAGTATACCTGCGCCTACCGCCGAAGAAAAAAAGGCCATTGATTATCCGTTTGCTGCTACCATTGCTTTTATGAAAGTGGGGAAAGAACTTACATTTTCGCAAGATAAAATGCAACATATTACCGATTCTTTGTTAGATGTAATTAAACAATCGGGTATTCCCAATGATGTGTATAATAACTCTATTCAATATGCTACCGCAGTGGCAAATGCCATTATTAGTTGGAGTAAAAAAGATAATTATGCCCAAACACGCGGGGCCAGATTTACGGTTACCAATTTGGAGGGGCATTGGGAACCCACACCTCCCGGATATTTTGATGCTGTAGAACCTAAGTGGATGACTATCAGAACCTTGGTAATGGATTCAGTAACCCAAATAAAAGCGCCCGGACCAATTTCATTCAGTAAACAGCCCGGTAGCCCATTTTATAAAATGGTGCAACAAACACAGGAAATGGTTAATCATTTAGATACCAATCAAAAATGGATTGCCAATTTTTGGGATTGTAATAGTTTTAAACTGCATGTGCAAGGACATCTTATGTTTGCTACTAAGGCTATGACGCCTTGTGGCCATTGGATGGAAATTGCAGGTACCATTGCCAAAAACAAAAATGCCGATTTTTATAAAACAGTTTATACTTACACCGGGGTATCTTTGGGAATTTTTGATGCTTTTATTGCATCTTGGTATGCAAAATATACTTATGATTTGGTGAGACCCGAAACATATATAAATAAATACATTGATCCC
>JAGWPI010000239.1 GCA_028877005.1 Bacteroidota bacterium
ACAATTAATTGTATTTTTACCCCTGCATTAGCTGCCTCATACAATTTATCAATAAGTAGTGCATCACTTAAAGAATTTAGTTTTAAAATAATACCGGCTTTTTTTCCAGCTTTGGCATTTTTAATTTCTTTATTTATTAAATTATTAATTTCAATACGCATGTTGGTGGGGCAAACCATTAGTGTTTTACATAGTTTTAAATTGCCGGTACCTAGCTTCCAAAATTCTAGGTATTTGAAAATACGGTTAATGTCGGCCATTACATTTCTGTTGGTTGTAAATAAACACAAATCCCCATAAACTTTTGATGTATCTTCATTTAAATTGCCGGTGCTTACAAATCCATACTGTATAATTTTATTTTTAATTCTTTTTTTAATAATGCATAATTTGGCATGAATTTTCATTCTGGGTACCCCTAACAATACTTTTATACCTTCTTCCTCTTCCAATACTTTTTTCCATTCTAAATTGGCTTCTTCATCAAACCTAGCTTTTAATTCCAGCATTACTACTACTTCTTTTCCATTGCGGGCTGCATTGATTAACGCATTTATAATTTTTGATTTTGGCGCTAACCGATATGCAGTTACTTTAATTGATTTTACATCAGGATCAATAGCAGCTTCTCTTAATAAATCAATAACTGCATTGAATGAGTGGTAGGGGAAATGTAATAACAAATCTTGTTTTAAGATAACATCTGTAATACGCTGTGCTTGCTGTAAATTGGGATGGGTAAATGGTTTATGGCGTTCAGTTGGTTCTTTAAATACGTTAGGAAAGTCCATAAAATGCCTGAAATTATGAATTCTTCCACCAGGAATAATATTACTTTTTCTATTTAAATTTAAGCGCCTTATCAGGTATTCTAATAATCCTGCATCCATTTCTTTATCATATACAAACCTTACAGGTTTGCCTTTGCGCCTGTTTTTTAACCCTTTTTCAATTTTTTCTACAAAAGTTGTGGATACGTCATTGTCAATGTCTATTTCAGCGTCTTTGGTAACTTTAAATACATGTGCACTAAAATAATCATATTCAAAATAAGAAAATATATTAGGCAGGTTAACCCTAATTACATCTTCTAAAAGCATAATATGTTTTTCTTCTTTTTTAGAAGGAAGTATTAGAAATCGGCCTACAGCTTTAGTGGGTACTTCAATAAGTGCATACTTTTGGTGGTAGGCTGAATTTTTTTTCCGCATTACTACCCCTAGATAAATGCTTTTATCGCGCAAGTAGGGCATTTGTGGTAAACTTTCAATCATTAATGGAATTACATTTACTCGTACCACATTGTCAAAATAGTTTTTTACAAAAGCTAATTGCTCGGTTGTTAAATGAGATTCATCTACTAATGAAATGTTTTCATTTTTTAATTCTTGCAGAATTGCTTCCCATATTCTATTAAATTCATTTTGTTGTTGTAACACTATGGTGTGAATTTCATCTAAAATTTTTTGAGGATGTTCTTCCATGTGCATATTCAACAACTTGCGTTTGGTACCAAATTCAACCATTCTTTTTAAAGTTGCCACTCTTACCCTAAAAAATTCGTCTGTGTTATTAGAGAAAATTCCTAAAAATCGAATGCGTTGTTTTAAAGAAACGGTGGGATCATTGGCTTCTTGTAATACCCTTGCATTGAAACTTAACCAACTAATATCTCTTTGAATGTATTTTTTCTTAGGCATGTATGTAATTGATAATTTACCCAAAGATACAGAAGCTTTATTTCTGGTTTCTTACATGGTGTTGATTATAGCAAGATGAACTACTATATTTAATTGCCGTAACTACTTTTTTTTGCGATAATTATAAATGTTATTGGCCTTTTGCATTAATTGCAATAGTTCTTGTTCAGATGCATTGGCAGGGTTAATAGAGGCCTGGGCTAAGTTAATGGCATCTTGAAAAGTATAATTTTTTATGAATTTAGATTGCCTAAGTAATGAGCCAAACATAACAATGGCAGTAGCTAATTTTATTTTAGAGGGAGCTTCATTAAAAGCAATAAGTTGATAAGGTATTGTAAATTTTTGTATTATTTTTTGTGTATGCTTGGGTATTTGGAAGGTAAGATTTAAAGTGCCTACTAAATTTTCACCTATATTATTATTTTCTGTTGGTATTAGTTCAAATACTGCCATCATATTATGTCCACTACCTACTTCGCCACCTTCTAATAAACTAGTAGTATCTACTATTGCCGACTTTTTATTATCAAACCCAATTAATCGATATTTTTTTATAACTGCAGGGTTAAATTGAACGTTAGCATAAGCATCTACAGCAACGGCATACATAGTTTTGGTAAATTCTTGTATTAAAATTTTTTCTGCTTCGTGTATGTTATCTATGTAGGCAAAATTGCCATTGCCTTTTTTGGCTAAAACCTCTAGTTTACTATCTTTATAATTACCCATTCCAACTCCTAGGCAGGTTAAAAATATACCTGATTGTTTTTGAAATGTAACTAAATTCTCTAATTCTTGTTCTGTAGTTTGACCTACGTTAAAATCGCCGTCTGTAGCCAATATAATTCTATTGTTACCATTTGGAATAAAATTGGCTTTGGCAATACTATAGGCCGTTCTAATGGCATTTTCGCCAGGAGTATCTCCATCGGCATATAAAGAGTCGATAATATTATTTATTTTCTGTTTATTGTTTCCGGAAGTAGTTGATAGAGCAACATGCACACCTCCACCATAGGTAACAATAGAAACCTTATCTTCTGCTCTTAAGTTTTCAATTAAAAGTTTAAAAGCCGATTGTAGTAAGGGTAATTTAGTAGGATGATCCATTGAGCCTGAAACGTCAATTAATAATACAAGGTTATTGGGGGGAATATTATTTAAATTGATTTTTGGGGCCTGCAACTGAAGAAATAGTAATAAATTTTGATTGTTCCAAGGGCAGCTTGTAATGGTTGAGGCTGCACAAAAACTACTGCTATCTTTTGGTTTTGGCGCATCCGGAACTCTTAAATCAAAGTAATTTAACATTTCTTCAATTCTAACTGCATTAGAGGGTACGTACATGCCATTATTGATAAAACGTCGTAAATTACTGTAAGAGGCTTTATCAATATTTAATGAAAAGCCTGTTTCAGGGTATGACTTTGCATTTACAAACTGATTTTCAATTAAACTGCTATAGCTTTCACCTAAAGTTGCAAAATAAGATTCGCCATTATCCTCTAAATTAGTGGTTCTGGAACTAAGTTTATTGGCATAAAGGCTAGCCGTTTCAGGCAACATTTTTAAAATAATTTCATTAAATATTTTGGTATTCACCGCCTTTTTATACAATTCATATCCATCATAAATAACCGTAATAGTATCTTGCGGATAAGGACATAAAATTCCAAATGCCCCAAAATTACCACTGTAATAAGGCGTAGTTCCTTTAGAGGCTAATAGAATTTTAGCTCTTTCCAGTTGCCTTCCTTTTTCATCTTTAATTTCGCCTCGCAAAAAATATTGGCAAAATGAGGTAATGGCAAGGCAAACTAATATACATACCAGTAGGAACTGTTTCATTGGTTGTTGGTGAATAGGAATCTTAAAGATAAAGATTCTTATCTTTCCAAGTAAAACAAACTATTCAGAAGCAAATATAGGGTAGCTTTTATTCTGCTAGTTGGTAAATGGCACCTAAATTTCTACCAAATCCATCATAATCTAATCCATACCCAACCACAAATTTGTTGGGAATACTAAAACAGCAATAATTTACAGGAACCGGATAGTTAGTAGCTTCGGGTTTATGTAATAATACAGCAATTTCTAAGGAAGCGGGTTGTTGGTTGTGAATTTGTGGTAAAAAACTATGCAGGGTTTTACCGGTATCAATAATATCTTCTAAAATAACAACATGCCTATTGGTGAGTGATACATCCAACCCTATGGAAGTAATAACGTTGCCTGTTGATTTTGTGCCTTTATATGAAGCCAATTTAATAAAACAAATTTCAGCTTCAATTGTGAGTGCCTTAAATACATCAGAGGCAAACATAAATGCCCCATTTAGTATACAAAGAAAGAGTGGTTTTTTATCTTGATAATTGGTGGCTAATTGTACAGCCAATTCTGCCACTTTTTGATGAATGGTTTCAGCATCTATAAAGGGTACAAAATGTTTATCTAATACTTGAACGGTTTTGCCCATGCGCTTGGTATTGTTTAACGGGATGTTGTACTACTGTTTTCTTGCGCAATAGTAGTATATTTTGGAGTAACCGGAGCAGCAAATCTTAAATATATTTTTTCGCCCGTTAAAGGTTGCATGTTTTTTTGTAATTTATTGAATTGAAGTAAGTTCTCCATCCTGATACCCTCTTTTTGACAAATAGTATAGAGAGTTTCATTATGTTGAACTATGTGAAAATCTTTATCGCCTTTCTTCATTTTCTTTTCTAAATAAATTAATTGGTTGGTAGAAAGTATATCTTCATTTTCTAAATCATTATACTCTAATAATCGGGCTAAATTAATTTGGTGTTGGTTTGCAATTGATAATAGTGCAGTTCCTTTTTTGGCATATATTACCTTTAAGTGGTGAATAGAAAAAACATCTTCCGGATAAGTATTTTCCGTATCTACTTTTGAAGTATAATTTATTGTTGCATTAGTTGGTTGAGTCTGAATAACTTCATTTTGTTCTATTGTTTCTGTATTAGGGGCTGTATTATTGGAAAGAGGTTGGCTGTCGTTGTTTTTATTATTGTTTTGAATAGGGCTGCTATTAAGGGCTATATCTGATTGGTTGGCTTTTTCTTTCATTAATACCAATTCTGTGTATTCATTTAAATTGTACTTTTTAATTAATTCAATTAAACGTTGGGCATAATCTTTTTCGGTTGCATAACCAGCTTTTTTTAAACCATAAGCCCATGATTCATAATCGGTTGGGTTTAATGTAAACAAGTTTTGATAAAAAGGTCTGCTTTTTAAGAAATTGGAGTGGTCTTGAAAAGAGGCTGCTGCATTGGGGTAGCTTCTAAAGCATTCATGTTTTACATCATCATCATGAAAAACTCTATCACCCACCCAGTCGTTTTTACATTTAATGCCAAAATGATTATTTGATTTTTTAAAGAGGTCA
>JAGWPI010000240.1 GCA_028877005.1 Bacteroidota bacterium
GCACAACAGGTATAGATATACCAAACAATTTAAAAATCCAACTACCAATTATAGTAGATACTGCACAAATAATAAAACTATAAGTTGCAATTTTTTTAGCTGCAATTCTCCTGTCATTTTTATCTAAATCGTGTAATAATGGATCCATTACTAATGCTGTTCCTAAGGGGTTAACAGGCGGAAATAAAGCCACAAAGCCAATAAAAGCAAGATTCAAAAAAGAAAAAATAATCTCCATGTGTTCGTATTAATTTGTTTAATTGGTTTTGGAATCTATTTTTTTTAATACCTCTAATATTAATTCATTTTGTCGTTCTAATTTCAACAATATTGTTTCAATTTCTTTTTCTGATTTTTGGTTAATTCTGAAATCAGTTTCTGCTCTTATTTCGGAATGAATGCCTTGTAAATTTTGCCCTACCATAATTAATGGCATTAATAAAATTTGAATTAAGTTTGAAATAAATAACCACAACACAAAGGCTGGGTACGGATCAAATCTAAGTATTTTTGGTGCAAGTGTATTCCACAATAACCAGCCTGCCGACCAGCCCAAAATAACCAGAAAAAATCCCATGCTGCCTACTTTAACGGTTATCCATAAAGCCAATTTATTTAATGCAGTAAGTTTTTCTTTATAAACTGTGTTTACATTTACCACTGGATCATTTAAAGTTTCTAAATGGTTAGTTATGATATCTTTTGTGTTCATATGTGTTCATATTATTAAAATGTTATATAATCATTTTAAATTGTTCTATTGTTGCTGTAGGATTGGTGGTTTGAAAAATGGCACTGCCTGCAACCAAAGCATTAGCTCCGCTATGAATTATGGCAGCGGCATTATTAAGGTTAATACCTCCATCTACCTCAATCAACACATCCGGTGCTATTTTATCTATTTTTTTTCTCAGTTCTTTAATTTTATGCAATGTATGCGGAATAAAAGTTTGTCCGCCAAATCCCGGATTAACACTCATGATTAAAACCATATCAATATCTGATAATATGTTTTCAATCATACAAATAGGTGTGTGTGGATTTAAAGCAACACCTGCTTTTAATCCCGCATTTTTTATTTGTTGAATATTGCGATGTAAATGAGGGCATGCCTCTACATGAACTGTAATACTATCTGCGCCTGCTTTTTTAAAATCATCAATGTATTTTTCCGGTTCTTCAATCATTAAATGAACATCTAACATTTTTGAAGCAGCTTTTTTTATGGCTTCTACAATAGGAATACCAAAACTAATGTTGGGAACAAAACGACCATCCATAATATCTAAATGAAACCAATCTGCCTTGCTTGCGTTCAACAATTGACAAACATCTTGTAGTTGTAAAAAATTGGCAGCTAAAATAGAAGGAGCTACTATGGCCATAAAATTTTGTTTTATTTTAAATAATTAAAAATATAATTTATAGGTGTTCCAATCTCTTAATAGCTTCGGCTGCTTCATGCAGGGTTGGGTCTAAGGTAAGTGATGTTTGATAATTTTTTATAGCCTCATTCTTATTTTGTAGCGATTCATAACATTTTGCTTGCCAATAATAGGCATCTGCATAGGTGTTATTGACTTGTGCTGCCATTTGAAAAATTTGAAGCGCTTTCGCAAAATCTTTTCTATCATAATAAATAAAGCCCTTTTCCATGTATGCCTCCATTAAAGCAAAATTTTGATTAATACTTTGGTCAAATGCTTGTATAGCTTTATTGTATTGGCCGGTTCTGGCATAATATACCCCTGATATGAAAAAGCAGTTGGCATTCATTTCTCTTCCCAATCTTAATTCTGCCACTTGGTTACACAGTTCTAATGCTATTTTATTTTTCTGTTCTGCATACAAATTAGCTAATGACAATAATGCATCCGGTGACGGATATATTTCTATTGCATGTTTAAAAGCATCTATAGCAGCAGCAGTATCTTCTGCATTTTCAGATAAACTTCCTTTTCTATACCAAAGACCATAATTAAATTTATCTTTCGTAATTAATGAGTCAATTTCTGCAATAGCCGGTTTAAATAAATTTAAACTATCGTAAGCGTCTATTAGCTTTAATCTTATTCCTACACTATCTGGTTTTGTTGCAATTAATGATTGTAAATGTTGGATATATGGACTTAGTACAATGGTTTTTCCACTATCAGCAACTACTTTTTTTTCATTTGAAGTATTGTTACATGCTGTTATCAGGCAATTAAAAGAAAAAAATAGAATGAGTGTGGGTACAATCTTCATGTTATACAAATTAAATAAAATTGTTTTATACTTATAAAAGTAAAAAGTTTTATAAGCCAGGATAGGGCACTTACAAATGTAATGTTGCGTTTTCAAAAATAATTTATAATTTATTTGTATGATTGGTTAGTTCTTTACAATATAATTACCAATAAAAATGCCATACTCAGTAATTTGTTAATGAAAGTTATATCTTCGGGTTATAAAATTGATCACTTTAATATAAATACCATGAGTACTATTGATAATTTATTGCTCTTTTTGCATAGTTGGTTGCGTTGGATTATTTTAATATTATTGCTAGTTGGCATTTTCAATAGTTTGTCTAAAATGCAACAACCATTAAGTTCAGTAGCCAAAAAAATGAATTTATGGCTTATGATAGCCGCCCATATTACTTTAATAATTGGCCTTTATCAGTATTTTTTTGGACCTAAAGGCTTTATATTTTTTAAAACGGAAGGCGTTGCATCTGTTATGAAAAACCCTGCTTTACGTTTTTGGGCGGTAGAGCATATTACAGGAATGATTATTGCTATTATTTTAATTACAATTACTCGGGGTATTGCTAAAAAATCTACTGAACCCGCAAAAAAGAATAAAAAGTTACTATTGTTTTACATTTTAGCCCTCGTTATAATTTTGGCATCAATTCCATGGCCCGGACGTTTTGGCGATGTTCCCTTATTCAGAGGTGTGTAAATACTTGATTAATTGGTGTATTTGTAAATAATTATAGAGGCTTCTGCCTCTTTTTTTTATCTTTGAAATAACACTACTTTACTATGCCATATCACCGAAACTTTATTTATTGGATTGATAAACGTAAGTGGAAATACGTTTTCTTGCTTACCATGTTAGAACTATCGAGTTGGTAAGATATTTTCATGCCCAAGTTGAAGCTTAATATATTGTTGAATTAATCCAAAATTTTATTTATGCCTTACTATATTCAACGAGGAAATATTCCTCCTAAACGTCATACCCAGTTTAGAAAAATAGATGGGTCTCTCTATTCTGAGCAATTGTTTTCAACAGAGGGATTTAGTGATGATTATAGCTTATTGTATCATTATCATCCCCCTACTCAAATTATACAAACCGATGCCCCTATTCAAGTAACTCCCGAAATTGCCGAAGAAAAGATGTTGAAGCATCGCTGTTTTGAAACTTTTCATGTGCAACCTGAAACTGATTTTTTAAAGAGTAGAAAACCTCTTTTAATGAACAATGATTGCATTATTTCTGTAGCAGCGCCGGAAAATAGTATGGAAAATTATTTTTATAAAAATGCTGATGCAGATGAATTGTTGTTCATACATGAAGGTAATGGTATTCTTCATTCTCAGTATGGCGATTTATATTTTCATTATGGTGATTACATTGTTATACCACGTGGCACTATCTATCAAATTAGTTTTCAAAATAAAGTTAATCGTTTATTCATTGTAGAATCTTTTAGCCCTATTCGTTTTCCTAAAAAATACGTAAGCAAAAATGGGCAATTACTAGAACATGCACCTTATACTGAAAGAGATTTGCGTTTGCCGGAGTTTAGGGCGCCTTTGGATTTGGCTGGAAATTTTTTAATTCAGACAAAAAAACAGGGCATACTATATGGCATACACTATGCACATCATCCTTTTGACGTGGTTGGATGGGATGGTTGCTGTTATCCATATATCCTAAGCATTCATGACTTTGAACCTATTACCGGACGTGTGCATCAACCCCCTCCCGTTCATTTAACATTCGAAGCCAATAATTTTGTAGTTTGTAGTTTTGTACCTCGTTTGTATGATTACCATCCCTTAGCTATACCCGCTCCTTATAACCATAGCAATATTGATAGTGATGAAGTTTTATACTATGTTGATGGAGATTTTATGAGCCGAAAAAATGTAACCAAAGGCATGATAACATTACATCCTGCAGGTATACCGCATGGCCCTCATCCCGGTACAGTTGAAAAAAGTATTGGGAAAAAAGAAACACAAGAGTTAGCGGTAATGGTAGATACATTTCATCCGTTGCAACTTACTAAAACAGCATTAAATATTGAGAATAATAATTATGTAATGAGTTGGGCTGAATAGAGGTTATAGGAAGAACCCAGCTCTTATTGCAAGGCGTTGGTAATATACAGTTTCATTATTCCCATTTATTTGATAATTTGTTGACTGATAGCGATAGCCGGCACTCAATAAAAAGCCGGCTTTTTGATTAAAGGGAATTTTTAAACCTAAACCAAAGGCATACATAATACCTCCTTTGTAATTTTCACCCGCTGCAGATGATTGGGTTATATTAATACCATAACCGCCATCTATAAAATAAAATGGAATAGCGGTGCCGGTTTTTTGTAGATCTCCTCTTAAAGAAATAAATACAGGAATAATGGTTTGTGTGGCATATAAATCTGCACCAGTACCAATGCCTGAAATTAGCCATTGCTTAAATCGGTATCCTTGAATAGTTTGTAAAGAAAAGGCTGCTGTTGTAACGCCATTAATAGTTGTTTTACCGGCTATTAATGGCCCTAATTCAGTATAATGAACAAAGCCTTTTTCTGGTTGATACATATTCCATTTTTGTACATGTTGAATTGAATCTATATTTAATATTTTTATAGCCAATATATTGCCATCAAGGGTTTGTAGTTTTAATAAAGCAGTGTCCTTATAAACAATTGTACCTCTAAATATAGATTGATTCTTTAAGTAAATAACAGATGGTTGATGTATTGATTGTGCGTTTGATTGGTTAAAAATCAAAATCAGAATAAAAAGTAAAAAAAACTTTTTATAAAAATTATGCAACCGCCCAATTTTTAAATTTATTAGCTCTTTCTCGGCTAACAACAGCTTCTTCTGTTTGTTGACCATATTTTAAAACTGTTTTATAACGTTGGTGTATAAAAGGTTTAATAAATTCAATACTATTACAGTGTACTATATGACTTCTATTAATTCTAAAAAAGCTATTAGGATTGGTTAGTGTTTCTAATTCATCTAAGTTATAATCCATTAATAATTTTTGGCCTTGTTTTGTATAAAGATACACCGACTTATTTTCTGATTTAAAAAATGCAATATCATCTATATTAATGAGGTATAGCTTAGTACCAATTTTTCCCCAAAATTTAGTTCTATAATGGTTGTTGTAATGGCTATTGTTATTGGCGGGTAATTGATACTGTTGTAGGATATTTAATTTTTTAATTGCCCGTAATAAATTTTGTTTGGTAATTGGCTTTAATAAATAATCTATACTTAAATGTTCAAATACATCTAATGAATATTGGTCATATGCAGTTGTAAATACAATAGGACACTGGATAGAATGTTTATCCAAAATTTCGAATGCGGAACCATCACTTAAATGAATATCCATAAAGATGACATTTGGCGAAACATTATTTTCTAACCAAATATGGCCCAATTCCACGCTGGAAATAACTGATAATATTTCCACATTTGGATAACATTGCTTTAGCAGTAATTGCAATCGCTCTGCTGCAAGTGGTTCATCTTCAAAAATGAGCGTCTTCATTTCAAACAGTTGCAGTGAATAATCAATTTACTCCTCCATTTTTGGTTTTAGTAACGGAATATTAACTGAAAAAATGTCTTCGCTGCGTATCACCTCAACTTTTTTTCCGGTAAGCAGCGCATATCTTTTTTCAATATTATTTAAACCAATATTGGATGAAACTGATTTAACATGTTTAGTCTGCAAATTGTTCGAAATGTTTAACATTTCTTCTCCCAAAATACTAATATTGATGTACAAAGGTTTGTTGGGTGATACAATATTGTGTTTAATAGCATTTTCTACCAACAACTGTAAACTAACAGGCACAATTCTATATGATAAATATTTTTCAGGAATTTTGATACTTACAATTACACTGTTGGGAAATCTGTTCTTTAACAAAAACAAATAGGTATCAATAAAATTGAGTTCTTTTTTTAATTCAATCTGCTCTTCGGGTGCATTTTTTAATAAATATCTATATACTTCTGAAAACGCTTCAATAAATTCATTAGCATTTGGATTTTCCTGCATAATCATGCTGGATAGTACGTTTAAATTGTTGAAAAGGAAATGAGGGTTAATTTGGTTTTGTATAGCCTGTAATTGTACTTGTGCATGTAATTTTTGTAACGCTTCCTTTTCAGTTGCTATCTGTTGATTTTGTTGAACATAAAACCAAATAGCATTAATAATATGTAAAAATAAATTTATTCTTCCTGCATACATTACACCTAGTTTAAAGGCAACTTTTTCCTGAAAAATTGAATGATGAACAAAATGTGCTATTGCATAAATAACACATAATGAACTAAATATTGCAAATACACTTCCTGCCAGGAAAAATAGAATTAGAAATTTTTTTCCGTGTAATTTTGGTCTGAATTTGTTTAGAACTTTTTCAATCAAAACATTGCCTTCCCAAACAAAATAAGTAATTAAAATAAAAGCGGTAATAACATCTATCCAAGGTGCCTGAATAGGATAATAGTGAAAAACTTCTGAAAATGTAGCATTAAAATATGAGTATAGTCCTAATAATGCAATAAACAAATATTTTAATTTGTGTTGGAACATGCGCTTGGGTTAAAATGAAAAATCAGTCTCACTAAAGTTAATTATAATGAGACTGATTTTTTGTAAGAATTCAATTAAGGTAATAAAACTCTGTCAATTACATGTACTACACCATTAGTAGCCATAATGTTGGTTGCAATAATATTAGAAGCAACCGTATTGCTGTTTCCTTTAACTGTTGCACCACCAGTTAATGAAATGGTTAATTTTCCGGTGTTTAATGTAGTGGGTTGAGCACCTTGGGTTAAATCGGAAGAAAAAATTCTTCCGGCAATAACATGATAGGTTAATATGGAAGTTAAAGTAGCGGGGTCGGCATTATTTATGTCATTTACTGTAGCAAAACCTGCTGCTCTAAATGCTGCATTGGTAGGCGCAAACACAGTAAATGGTCCAGGACCTGATAGTACACTTGCCACATTTACCGCACCTTGGCTGGCTCTTAGAACTGCGGCCACTAAATAACTGAAACTAGTATCACTTTGTGCCACTTGAACAATGTTACCTACAGGTGGAATTAATACTCTTGCCAAAGCATGTATTACTCCATTACTGGCCATAATATCAGCTTGAGTAACAGGGATACCATTTACAAAAACACCATTGGCATTTTTAGTTACAAAAACTGAATCGCCACTGGCAGTAATTACTTTTGCATTGGGACCTGCCGGTACATTAGCTGCCGGAATATTAGCAGGTATTGTGTGGTACAGTAATATCGTTTTTAGCTGATCGGCAGTTAAACTATTAATAACACTGGCTGTAATTCCACTTCCTGCAAAAGCGGTATCACTAGGTGCAAATACTGTAAATGGACCGGTTCCATTCAATGTAGTTGCCAAACCAGCTTTAACTACAGCCGTTTTAAGTAAAGAAAAGTTAGTATTGTTAGATACTATAGTTGTAATGGTTTGCTGTGTAGGCATTGGATTAGAGGAACTTTTTTTACATGCAGTTCCTATAAATACAATACCCAAACAAAACATCATCCATACTAAAACATTTTTGGAGAGGATTTTTTTCATAATTGTCATTTTTAGTTACATTATCTAACAATAATGCCTGTTTTTGGTTAGCCAATAATAACCGAATGGTTGTTTTTTTGTACTCAACCGTTGTTTTTTTTGATGAATTGTACGTGTTTGGTTCATAACTTTTATACTTAAAACAATACATAAAGTTTTGTAAGTACTGGTTTTATTGCCTTATAATTGTGCATGAAAGTTCAATAGTCAATACATTTTTTCATCCTTTTTAAGTAGTAATATCATCTACACAATAACCATCATTATCCTATAATATGTTTTGATTAATAGAAGTTTAATATCTGCTTAACCATTACTCAATAAAGCGTATAGCATTAACAGACTGTTTAGAACTTCCCTTTTTAGTTTCTATTATTTTTTTTATATTCATGTTCTAAAAAAACACCAATATGATACCGTTTAATGAGCTTAAAATAGGTGATTATGTAAAATGCACCTTTGAAGGAAAACAATGGGAAGGAGAAATAACTGACCTGAATCATGATGAAAAACAGGTTTGCGTATTAACCGAAGTGCAGGAATTTTGGTATGATCCACAAGCACTAGATCCATTACCATTGAATGATGAGCAACTACAAAAACTTTGTTTCAAAAAAGAAAAACTGCCCGATGGTTCAATAAAGTACAGTAAAGGGGCTTTTAGAATCTTAATACCTGCTGAAGGCGATTTTTCAGCTATTGATTTATGGTATAGGGAAGATAGAAGATACCACCCCAATGTGCACTATATTCATCAGTTACAAAACCATTATACAGATATGACTAAAATTCATTTAACCACCGATCCCATGTAATGAACATACATATTCTTCCTTTCATCAAAAAGAAAGCAGTCTATTTGGACTGCTTTTTTTCTTTGCCTATATTCACAACTTTAACTGCAAACAATACTTTAATACTTTTATTGAAGATTATAAAAATTGAAATGTATGAGAAAATGGATGATGTTATTAGCATGGATAGTATGCGTTGGTGAACTAATGGCGCAAAATACTATTACAAGTCCTGATGCTTTTTTAGGCTATACTATTGGAAGCCGATTTACTCGTCATCACCAAATTATCGATTATTTTAAGTTGTTATCTAAGGAAAAGCCTGATTGGGTGTCTATTGTTCCTTATGGCACCACTAATGAAGGTAGAGAATTATTGGTTGCCATCATAACTAGCCCCAACAATCATAAGCAATTAGAAACTATTAGAAAAAATAATTTAAGGTTAACCGGTTTACTTAAAGATAATGTTGCCGCAGAAACTAATAATGTACCACCTATAGTTTGGTTAAGTTATAATGTTCATGGCAATGAAGCCGCTTCGAGCGAAGCTGCCATGCTTACCTTGTATACCTTGTTAAAACCTGATAATCAAGAAGCTCAGCAATGGTTGCAACATGAAGTAGTTATTATGGATCCTTGCATTAATCCGGATGGGCGTGACAGATATATTAACTGGTACAATAGTGTAGTGGGAGCACATATGAATGTAGATATACAATCGAGAGAGCATATGGAACCCTGGCCGGGTGGAAGAACCAATCATTATAACTTTGATTTAAATAGAGATTGGGCATGGCAAACACAAATTGAAACCCAACAACGGCTAAAATTATACCAACAATGGATGCCCGAAGTACATGTTGACTATCACGAGCAAGGTTATAATGAACCTTATTATTTTGCACCTGCCGCAGAACCCTATCATGAAGTAATTACCAAATGGCAAAGAGATTTTCAAGTAATGATTGGAAAAAACAATGCCGAATATTTTGATAAAAATGGATGGCTTTATTTTACGAAAGAACGGTTTGATTTATTTTATCCTTCCTATGGAGATACTTATCCCTTATATAATGGCGCCATTGGTATGACCTTTGAACAAGGGGGTATACGTGCCGGCCTTGGTGTAATTAATGATGATGGCGATACACTTACTTTGCATGATAGAGTGCTACACCATTTTACCACCGGTATTTCTACAGTTCAGGTAGCTGCTATACAACACCAACAATTAGTTGATAATTTTAAAAAATATTACGACAATAACAATAATGCAGTTAATGCTGGCTACAAAACTTATGTTGTAAGCAGTAACGACATCAATAAAATTATTGCAGTTAAACAACTGCTAAATAACAATAAAATAGAATATGGTATTTTAGAAGGTAGTTTTAAAGGATATCATTATGCTACCAATGCAGTAGAAGAGGTGAAACTTCAAAAATACCAAATAGCTGTTAGCATGTATCAACCAAAAAGTAGTTTAGCCAGAGTATTATTTGAGCCAAAATCAATGCTTACCGATAGTGCTACTTATGATATTACAGCATGGAGTATTCCTTATACTTATGGATTAGATGCTTATGCAATTAATGAGAAAGCTGTTTTAAAAGCATATTCTGAAAATGTTGTAGGTTCAAATATAGCTGTAAGTAACTATGGGTATATTATACCTTATCAATCATTTAACGCAGCAAAATTACTTGCTTATCTTATTGAAAACAAAGTAAAAGTTAGAGTAACTGCCAGGCCAATAACTTATAATAATGTTACATATCCCGATGGAACTTTATTGGTTTTAAAAACCAGTAATGAAAACGTAAATTGGGTGTCGTTGCTACAGCAGGCTGCTGCTAAATTTAACATAGAACCAATACCAGTAAATACAGGCATGATGCAAAAAGGTCCCGATTTTGGAAGTCCTGATATTACAGTAATTCGTGCCCCCAAAGTAGCATTAATTACAGGTGAACAAAGTTCTGCAACTGATGCCGGTGAAGTTTGGAATTATTTTGATCAGGCATTACAGTATCCGCTCACATTAATCAATGCCTTAGATGTATATCGTTTAAACTTAAATCAATATAATGTAATTATTATACCCGATGGTTATTATAGGATATTTAATGATAAAAATGTAGCTGAAAAATTGAAAGACTTTGTAAAAGATGGCGGTAAATTAATTACCATTCAAAATGCTACTGCCACTATTGGAACTAACCTATTTGGTTTGAAATTAAAAAATCAAAAAACTGATGATACAGTAACTTTAAATCAATTACCTGTTTATGATCAAAAGGATAGAGATCGCCTTAGTTTTTCAATACCTGGTAGTATATATAAAGTACAGCTAGATAATACCAATCCATTAGCTTATGGTTATGATAAAACTTATTACACTTTAAAGCAAAATTCTGATGTATATGAACTTGTAGCGGATGGTTGGAATGTGGGAAATATTGACAACAATTGCTATGTTGCTGGTTTTGTTGGTAATAATTTAAAAGATAAAATAAAAAACGGAGTATTGTTTGGTACACAATCTGTAGGGAAAGGTGTACATGTTTTTATGGCAGATGATCCTATTTTTAGAATGTTTTGGGAAAATGGTAAATTAATGCTAGCTAATGCCATTTTTATGGTAAATTAACAATCAATTTTATCTTTATTTACAAAATCTGTCTTAAAAAACGAAAAAGCATTTTAGACTAACTTATTCAAATCATTTCACCCCTTATATTAAAAATGAAGCTGCTGTTTTATAACTAAGAATCAGCAGCTTCTGCTGTTAGTATGCTTCAACTTTTTTTCATTTTGCACTAACTTTTTTGGTAAATAATGTATTGTTATATAGGAGTTCTAACTGTTTTTTTGTAAGTTGGTAATAAAAA
>JAGWPI010000241.1 GCA_028877005.1 Bacteroidota bacterium
AATAAAGTTGCCTGCACTATCAAAGATTAAATCTTGACCATTCACTTCAGCCTCATAGTGTTTTGTTCCATTGGCTAAAGTAATAATAGACGCTTCTTTAATGGTAGCACCCGGATATTTTTGCTGAATGTACTGATGTATAGCAGCAGGTAATTCCGCTATTTTAATAGCTACTTCTGTTTCGGTTAAGGTACCATTGGCATCAAATAAAGCGCTCATTTCTTTTCCATTTTGGTGAAAACCGGCTTCGTAGTGGGTATCCACTTTTTTCCAAAAGGGTATAATGCCAGGAAAATGTTTAAAAAATGATACACTAACTGTTTTAGGTATTAAAAAAGAATGAAAGGATTGCGCTGACAGAATATTGCTACTTATAATAAAATAGAAAATGATAAGTAATAACTTACAATTCTGATTTTTTTTAATTAATTGCATAAAATATAGATTTAATAATATTTAAAAACTAAAATGTAAACTAGCCCTAATTCCTAATGCTGGTGCATTTGTTTGTTGTAAATAATTTAATCGCCAGATTGCGTCTAATCTAAGAACATGGAATATATTGTCTATACCATAACCAACCTCTGTGTATGGCAATTGATCAGGAACTTTAAATTGAAATTGAACAGATGGGTTCTTATATCCATTAGTTAATTTATTAGCCTTTGACATAGTACCCTCCAAAGCATGTATAGAAAAAACACTACGCCATTTTAAACGATTGATTAAAGGAACATAATTAAAAGGGAAACTACCTAGTTGCTGTTCAGCAAATAAGCTTACAAATCTATCAGTAATAAATTCATACCGATACATATTATTATAAGCATACGGATTATAATAATATGTATCATTCCCTTTGGCTACATCTAGTAATAAAATTGGCAATATTCCATTTGTATAACCAGCAGTAAAATGATAATTTAAATTACCAATTCCTTTAATCATTACATTTTGTGAAAGGGAAAAATGAATTTTTTGATAAGAAAGATCCGATTGCAAAAAATTAACTTTACTTGCTACACCATTGGTAAAAGTAATATCTATAATAGGTAATTGGCTACTTATGCTTTTACGGCGAAAGGCATTAATAAAATATTTTTCTTTAAATGCATAACGAAAGCCAACTGATATATGATTGTCTCTGTAACCATCTATCATTGGATTAGGATCATTAGTTAAAATAGGTTTATAATTTAAATAAGTAAAATAAGAATCAAAGAGTGGAGTTAATTGATTGGTGGATGTTTGCACATGAAATGAAAATCCATTTTTATAAAATTTTTGGTATCTTATTTGAAAAGATTGATTATCAACCAAATATATATTTGAGCGAGGAATTCGCAGTAACAAAGCACCAAAAAGGCTATTTTCATTTAACTCATCAGCATTGTCTTTTAAAGGAGAAAAGTCTTTCTGAATACTAAAATCAATAGTTTCCCAATTATTATGATTGAGCACGAAAAATGTATGTAAGGCATAACGTGGTTCTTTATCTTTCATTCCCATACCTACATACCCACTCAATTGAACTATTTTGCTGAAAGTAGTATTTGTACGTATACCTAAATTAAATCTTTTCCCTTCAATATAATTAGATGTAAATAACTTATATATATTTCCAAAATCAATCTTTCCCATTGGTAAATAACCAGTTGCCATTACATTAAAGATGCTACTGTAAGTTTTAAATGCCGGAATATTTTTTA
Organism: Bacteroidota bacterium; assembly: GCA_028877005.1. Lineage (GTDB taxonomy): Bacteria > Bacteroidota > Bacteroidia > Chitinophagales > Chitinophagaceae > Hydrotalea. The sequence continues at coordinate 1,710 of JAGWPI010000241.1, forward strand.
AGGTATCAATTTTTTTAAACACATTTTCATTTGTAATAAAATAATTATTTTTTTGAGTATCCACAATAGATGGGTATTTATACATATTTTGATTGACTGAACCAACATTAGAATTATTTTCAGTTGGTAAAATATTTAATGAAGAATTCACTAAAATATTTTTATATGTTTCTTTTTGAATGGCAGAAAAAGAAGGTTGTTTATTAGAAAGTAATTTAAAGTGAATTTCTATATTATTAACCGATAGTGCATATTTAGCAGAATCAAGCAGCTGATATTGCTGAAATATTTTAATACTGTCAATCCAATTAATATTAGCAAATTTAGAAGACACCATATTTAGTTCAGAAATAGCGTACCCTTTTGCATCAACCCAAACATAACCAACAAAAGTATTACTAGCAGAATAGGTTGGTGTAAATTGAAGTTGATAGAATGTTTGTGAACCCTTAACACAGGTATCTTTAATTGAATAATGATAATGATGTAAACCGTTGACAGATAGTGGGCTAATAAATTCTGTTTTTAAAAGTGTAATATAATTATCATAAATATTAATGGGTGTTTTAAATTGATTCATATATTGTAATATGCTTTCATTTTTTATACCGGAGGATTTTTGTCGGCGTATTTGATATAAAGATTGATTTGGTAATTCACTATATTGATATGTTCCTAATTTTTCATGCAAAAAAACAGGGGCATTTATTTGTGATCCAATTTTTTGATTATTGTTTGTAAAATATTGCTTAAAAGGCTGCATCCATTTGGATTGAAGTAATTTGTCTGATAAATGGTTGATATCAATTTCTAACGAATTAGAAAAATCATACTGAATTGAATGAAATAAGGCAGGGTTATTAAATGCTTTATTCCGTAAGATTTTTTTAAACAGATTATTGGCCTGATTATATCCCTTTGGATACACAATTATTTCTTGTAAATTATTATTGACTTCTGTTAAAAGTATTAAGAGATTATTATGATAATGAGCTGGAATAGGATAAAATATAGTGGCATAGCCCATACAACTAATTTGTAGGGTGTCATTGATAGTTGCATGATATAAATGAAATATGCCCAAAGAATCAGTAATAGCACCTCTTTTCTGATGCATCCATTTAAGAGAAGCATTACGAATAGGTTGATGTGTTAAACTATCTATAATGGTTCCCTCTAAATCATAATTTTGTCCTACTATATAATTATTATTAAAAAGAAGGATTGATAGAACTAAAATTGATATATATATGTTATGATTTAAGCGCATAATGATTTTAAAAATAGAAAGCCCTTTAGAAAAAGGGCTTTGAATATATCCCCGATTTTTTTTCGCTTCGATACTGTACTGTACTGATCAGGAATATATAAGCTTAGTTGGGGGTTAATGAATATAATCAGTCATTTTCTTTATTAATTTCACATGAACAACCTTCTTTAAAAAACTTGCCTTGCTGCCCGGTAGTATCTTCATATTGACCGGTTTGCTCTATTTTAGTTTCAATGTCTAATAAAATGCCTGAATTAGAAAATAAGGCCAATTCTTCTTTCCCATTGAGCATGAAATGTGCACAATAGCCTACACTATCTTTCACAAACCATTGCAATGGTATAATTTTAATATATTTAGCGAAAAATGAGTCTCTTACTGCTAAAGGAATGGAGTCCACAGCAATAGTTCGGCACAGAATTTTAGGCTCATGCTTTTCATGTCCTTCTTTTTTACAGGCCATTAAACTAGTTATAGCAACTAAAAAGGCGAGAATCATTAACTTGTTGATATTACTTAACATAAAAGAGTTTTAATAGAAGATGCTATTAACGCATAAATGGTTGGGTTCAATTTAACTATTTTAAAAAGATATATTTACACCAGCTTCTACTCCGCCTTGATAAGGATTTGTTGGAGATATATTTTTGTTGGTAATTGATTGCAACCCCAGTTGAAAATTAGGTGTAATAAACATAGCAATACCTGAGTGAAATTGATATTGAATAGTAGTTCCGGCAAAAACACTAAAATATATATTTTTCAATCCTTTTAAAGAGGAAAGTATCTCTTGCTCAGATTGCACTCCATTACTAATTACTGTTTCAATAGTGGCATTTTTAAGAATATTTACAGTAGTACCTAAAGTAGGAATTATAGACCATTTATTAGCATTAATGATGTAACCGACACGCAAAGGAACGCTAAAATATTGCAGAGTATGTTTTGCCGTAGAGGTATATAAACTATCGCCAACTTGTGGTTGGTTACTAAATGCAGGAACAAGATAGGCATAACCAGAAGAGGTAAAATATTTATATTGTACTACACCATTAGTATTTTGTGTTGCATAAATAGTTTTGGGACGAATTGATATAAATGATTGCGAATATTGTAAGCCTGTAGAAAATTCCCAATTTTTATTTTTATACTTTGCCAATAACCCAAATGAATAAGAAATTTCATTATTCTCACCCTGATGTTCACTACCATATTGATTAACTGTATTTAATGAATTATTAAAATAATTCATTAAATAAGGACTAAAAACCAGTGATAATGAAATAGGAATATGCTTTAATTTATTTTTTTTATCTACATCTATAGATAATGGAGAAATAAGAGTTACATCAGAATGTATAATGAATTGTTTTTGAATATATTTTTTATAGGTATAGTTATTAGTTACAAGTGAAGCATTTACAGGAAAATATTTTTTTCTTTCCAATTTTGAATCTGTACTTCTAAAATTTGATGGGCTTGTGCTATTTAAAGTTCTATAAACACCATAATAATGTAATAAAGAAGACGAAAAGGGAATAATATTTTTTTCTTGATTTGATTTATTATTTTCTTTAACGGCATAATCAAAATTTTTATTATCAGAATTTAATAATTGCTTATTGAATACTTTTTTTGGGAGTGTAATCTTGCTAATAGAAATTGAGTCACGATTAAATATATTTACTGTGTTGGCTTGCCCTGTATTTTTCTCTATAATAGTAGCATTTAAATTGGAAGCTAAATGAGTTCTTTTCCAAAGATAAGTTGACTGTTTACCTTGCTTTTTATAATTCATTGTAAAAGTAAGCATAATAAATATGAATAATAGGGCTGCTATACCTGTAGCACCTCGCCAAAAAAGAAACTTTCTTTTGTATTTCCTATTGACCTCGTTCATTAAATGCGATGAAATATTCTTCCAAATTATTTCATCAGGCAATTCAAGCATATCATTAATATGTTTTTTAAAAATATCATCTATTTCTTCTTTTAAATTACTCATTTAAATTAGCAATTTTAGAATGTACACGAATAAGGTTCTGTAATATTTGGCGAGCATCATGAAGATTTGATTTAGAAGTTCCTTCTGTGATGTTTAACATTGCTGCAATTTCTTTATGCTTATATCCTTCAAAGACATACAAATTAAATACAATCTTATATGCATCTGGCAGTAATTGGACTAATTTTAATAATAACTTACCATCTATATTACCTTCAATATTAAGATGCTCATCAATATGTTTTTCTATATTATCAATATGTACAATAGGCATTAATTTGTTTTTATTTCTAAATTTAGCTAATGCTGTATTCACGAATATTTTTCTCATCCATCCTTCAAAAGAACCTTCCCATTTGTACTGATTTAATCCCTTAAATATTTTTAAAAAACCTTCCTGAAGTAAATCTTCTGCATCTTGTTTATTTGAACTATATCTCAGACACACAACCATCATTTTAGGTGAGTATTTTAAATAAAGCTTCTTCTGTGCTTCAGATTTCCCCAAAATACAGTCATTAATCAGTTGCTTATCATTCTCAATCTGATTTGATTTTACCAAAATATCGATGCTGTTTAATGAATTAGATGCCATTTTTATAGAAATGGTTGGGTAATAAAAAAGTTATCTCATTAAAGAGATAACTTTTTGTGCTTGTTAAAGTATGCATTCCTATGCCTTTACGGCCTTAATAAAGTTGCCTGCACTATCAAAGATTAAATCTTGACCATTCACTTCAGCCTCATAGTGTTTTGTTCCATTGGCTAAAGTAATAATAGACGCTTCTTTAATGGTAGCACCCGGATATTTTTGTTGAATGTACTGATGTATAGCAGCAGGTAACTCCGCTATTTTAATAGCTACTTCTGTTTCGGTTAAGGTACCATTGGCATCAAATAAAGCGCTCATTTCTTTTCCATTTTGGTGAAAACCGGCTTCGTAGTGGGTATCCTCTTTTTCCCATTTAGCCGTAACATGGGGAAAATGTTGCGCAAAAGCCGCTTTAACGGCTGCAGGCACTTGCGATTCCCTTAATTTTTGTGCAGTAACTGTACCGGCCAATACTACAAGGCCAAGTAATAATCCCATTAACTTTTTCATACAAGTAATTTTTTAATGATTAATAAATTGAACAAGGCAAAGCTGAACACCAATTATGAAGGAATATTGAAGCAGCTATAGGATAGTTGTTAAAGAATTGAAAAAACATATTTGGGTAATGCTGAAATATAACAAACAAAACCAATGTTGTAACAATTAGCTTATGAACAATGACCTGCAATTTTGCCCCATTTTTATAGGCCTCTACCGATTAAATACGCTAAGGCATTGTATACCCATTTAAATTGCATAGCATAACCTGCTTTTATATTTATGACAAGAATATTACTTTCTATTTTTATATTATTGATATTACAGCAAACCGTAACCGTTGCACAAAGTACCGGTACTATTAGAGGTATTTTAAAAGACTCGGTTGGGCAACAAGTAATGCGCGATGCTTCGGTAATAATTTTAAATAGTCGCGACTCTTCTGTAGAAGCCTCTACACTTTCCGGTGCAGGTGGATTATTTATTGTAAGAAATGTACCGCTTACTAAGGTAATTCTGCAAATTAGTTTTCAGGGTTATGCACCTTATTTTAAAACGCTTACACTTAGTAGCAATACTACTTCGGTAAACTTAGATACCATTTTCATGACCATACAAGCCAAAGACTTAGGCAATGTAACGGTAAAACAAGCGCCAATAGCCATTAAAAAAGATACTGTAGAATTTAACGCAGGCAGCTTTTCTGTTAAACCCAATGCTACGGCAGAAGATTTATTGAAAAAATTACCCGGTGTAGATGTAGATAATACCGGAGCCATTAAAGCACAGGGCGAAACCGTACAAAGGGTATTGGTAGATGGTAAACGCTTTTTTGGCGATGACCCTAAAATGGCTACTAAAAACCTGCCGCCCGATGTAATTGATAAAATTCAGGTATTTGATGATTTGAGTGACCAAAGTAAGTTTACCGGATTTGATGATGGCAACAGAGTAAAAACCATTAATATAACTACCAAAAAAAATACTAGAAAGGGCTATTTTGGTAGAGCGGTGGGAGGCATAGGCACAGATGAAAATTACGATGAAAGCTTTAACCTGCATAGGTTTGATGGCGATCAGCAAATTTCATTATTGGGACAAGCCAATGATATTAACAAACAAAACTTTACACCGCAAGATATATTAGGTGGTAATACCGGCGGTAGAAGAGGTGGCGGGCCGCCACGCGGCGGCACAGCAGGCGTTAATGCTACAGGCATTACAACAACCTGGGCAGGGGGTGGTAATTATAAAGATACTTGGGGCAAAAGCACAGATGTTACAGCCAGCTATTTTTACAATAACCTGCACACCACCAACGACCAGCAAAGTTTAACCCAAAACCTTTTGCCGGGCGATTCATCTACGTTTAATAACCAAAACAATTACAGTATATCGCGCAATCAGGACCACCAGATTAATATGAATATTGAAAGCACGTTAGATACCAACAATTCCATTATCTTTCGGCCTAATGTGGTATTTCAAACCAGCACACCCAATAGTGCTACCTCCACCCTTACAACAGGCGGCTTAGGAGGCAAACAAATTAACCAATCAGTAAGCACCGCCTCTAGTACCAATACCGGTTTTAATATCAACAATGCCAACCTAATGTTCCGTCATAAATTTTCTAAAAAATCGCGTACCTTTTCGGCTAATGTTAATGTTAGTGCAGGCGCTAATAACGGAGTAGGATTTACCTATGCAGTGAATAATTTTTATGTACCTTTCATTAAAACAGATACCATTAACCAGCGGTATATTGACTCTAGTAATAATTTTAGTATTAGTCCAACACTTTCATATACAGAACCCATTGGCAAAAACCAGATTATTGAGCTGAACTATAATTACAGTTATTCCAGTAATAACAGTGTAAACAAAACTTATAATTACGATGCCAATGCACACGATTTTTTACAGTTCGACAGTTTGTTTAGTAACTCTTACAAATTCACGGCACAATCCAACCGTTTTACGTTGAACTATCGCATGCAAAAAGAAAAAATGCGCTTTAGCTTAGGCTCGGGTATACAGTGGTTAGATCAGAAGAGTTTAAATACCACCAAAAGTATATTAGTGAATACACATTTTATTAATATTACCCCAACGGCCAATTTCATGTATAGTTTTTCCCGTACACAAAACCTGCGTATTTTTTATATGGGCCGTACCGGGCAACCCTCTGTTACACAGTTACAACCTTTAAAAACCACTTCTGATTCTATTAATTTTCAGGTGGGTAATCCGGATTTAAAGCCACAGTTTACGCATAGTTTAAGGGCATTGTATACCTCGTTTGACCCCACTACACAAAGGGTTATTTTTGCTACCGTAAATGCCTCAGCCGTTGTAAACGATATTCAGAGTGCAATTATTCAAAATCCCAATGGAGGTAAAACTACTACTTACGCTAATTTAGGAGGCACCTACAATTTTTCGGGCTACTTTAATTATGGCTTCCCACTTAGCAAACCAAAGTCTAATTTAAATTTTGCCACCAATATTAACTATAACCAAAGCCAAACACTGGTTAATGATGTAAGTAACTTTACATACAATACTACTTTAGGACAAACCATTAAATGGACCACCAACCTAAAAAAGATATTTGATATGAACTTTAGTTCCACTACTACTTATAATATTGCACGCTATACCTTACAAGCCAATCAGAATGCTAATTTTTATACAGAAACGCTTTCTGCCGAAATTACTTGGTATAGTAAATCGGGTTGGATTGTTGCTTCTAATTTTGATTATACATACAATGGCAACCGTGCCGCAGGGTATAATACCAGTGTACCCTTATGGTCGCCCAGTGTAGCCAAACAAGTATTTAAAAATAAAGCAGGAGAGTTTAGGTTATCTATCTTCGATTTATTGAACCAAAATACCAATGTTACCCGCAATATAACAGCCAATACCATTCAGGATGTGCGCAGTAATGTATTAACCAGATATGTAATGTTAACCTTTACCTATAACCTGCGCAATTTTGCCGGACAACAACAAAGAATGCCCGGTATGTTTCAGGGTATGTTTAGAGGGATGGGGCCCGGCGGATTTGGTGGCGGCATGCGCAATTTTAGAAACGAACCATAGTTAGTTTAATATTATGAAATATATGGTTGCTATAATGCATGGCCATAGCGCATCTTAGCCAAGCCGCTCTTATAAAGGAGCGGTATTTTTTTGAGCGCTCTATATAAATTTTTGATTTAACTAGATTTTTTTTGAGAAAAACGTTTTTTGTTTAGAAACTATATTACTTTTACGCCTTCAAATTACACTTGAACAAAAACAGAGCTACCAACATTGAAACAGAAGGCAACCCATACGCACTTTTACGCAAACTGCTCCAACCAATTGGATCAGATTTCTGCATTGGGTAACAGCAACTTTCGCTTTTTACTGCGACGACCTCGTATCTAATATTCTGACACCCGACCCTTACCGCATGGGAACAGCCCTTTGATGGCTTGTTCGCAATTTTCAAACATCGCATATAAAATATTGAACCAGCAGTGGATAATCAACAAGAAATTATTGTACGTGTAGCAGATCACATAGATGCACACTACGCTTTACACATTACCAAAGAAATGGAGGCATCTGCAAAAGCCCGTGGCACAGGTATTGCCAAACGTTCGCCCGAATATGTTGCAGCAAAAATGTTGGAAGGTAAAGCTGTAATTGCCGTAACAAGTACCGGCCAATGGGTAGGCTTTTGCTATATTGAAGAGTGGAGTCATGGCAAATTTGTGGCCAATAGTGGCTTAATTGTATCGCCCGAGTTTAGAAAAACAGGCGTAGCAAAAAAAATTAAGCAGCGTATTTTTCAACTTTCCAGACAAAAATATCCCGATGCCAAAATATTTGGCTTAACCACCGGATTGGCTGTAATGAAAATTAACAGTGAATTGGGCTATGAACCGGTTACCTATAGTGAATTAACCGACGATGAAGAATTTTGGGCCGGTTGTAAAAGTTGTGTTAACTACGATATTTTAATGAGCAAAGAAAGAAAAAACTGTATGTGTACAGCTATGTTATTTGATCCTAAAGACAAACATGAGCCTAAAGAAACAACCGCCAATTTTGAAAAAAAACGTAAAGTATATGAACGCTTACTACGTTTAAAACAAATAAGCTTTGGTAAACTATTTAAACGCAAAGAAACCAATGGCCATAACAGTAAAAATAGAAGTCTGTTGCACAGCTTTTTACCTTTTTAATCAACCAATACAATAAATTAAAGCAAGCATGAAAACCAAAAAAGTAGTTCTGGGATTTAGCGGTGGTTTAGACACTACCTTTTGTGTAAAGTACCTAAGCGAAGACAAAGGCTATGAAGTACATAGCATTATTGTAGATACTGGTGGTTTTACCGAAGCAGAATTACAACGTATTGAAGCACATGCCTACAACTTAGGGGTTAAAACCCATACTACCGTAAATGCTGTGCATACCTATTACGACAAGATTATAAAATACCTTATATATGGCAATGTATTAAAAAACAATACCTATCCATTAAGTGTTAGTGCCGAACGTTTAAGCCAAGCATTGCATATTGCAGAACATGCCCAACAACTAAAAGCCGATGCCGTTGCCCATGGTAGTACCGGCGCAGGTAATGATCAGGTACGGTTTGATATGATTTTTCATATTATGATACCCGGTGTAGAAATTATTACCCCCATTCGTGATTTACAACTAAGCCGCGAAGCAGAAATAGATTACCTGAAACAAAAACAGGTAAACATGAACTTTGAGAAAAGTATGTACTCTATTAACAAAGGCCTATGGGGTACCAGTGTGGGAGGCAAAGAAACATTAAATAGCAAAGGTATGTTACCGGAATCGGCATGGCCTACACCGGTAACCAAAACAGAAGAAGAGGAAGTAGTATTAGGATTTATACAGGGTGAGCTCTACACAGTAAACAACACCACATTTTCCCATCCAACAGAAGCCATTCAATATTTACATAGCCTAGCAGCACCCTTTGGCATTGGAAGAGATATACATGTAGGCGATACCATTATTGGTATTAAAGGCCGTGTTGGTTTTGAAGCCGCTGCCCCAATGGTTATTTTAAAAGCACACCACGCATTAGAAAAACATGTGTTAACCAAATGGCAGCTTAATTGGAAAGAGCAATTAGCAACATTTTATGGTAATTGGCTACACGAGGGACAGATACTAGATCCGGTAATGCGAGATATAGAAGCTTTTTTAACCCATAGCCAGCAACAAGTTACCGGAAAGGTTTTTGTTCAGTTAATGCCTTATCGTTTTCAGATAATAGGTATTGAATCGCCCTATGATTTAATGAATAGTAAATTTGGCAAATATGGTGAAATGAATATGGGCTTTACCGGAGCAGATGTAAGAGGATTCAGTAAGATATTTGGCAATCAAGTAGCCATCTTTCACCAAGTAAAAGCACAGCAAGATGCAAAGTAAAATTAAAGTAGGCATTATTGGTGGCGCCGGTTATACAGGTGGCGAATTAATTAGATTATTACTGCATCACCCATATGCCACTATTCATTTTGTGCATAGTAACAGCCACGCCGAACAACCAATTACCTCGGTTCATACCGACTTAATTGGCGAAACAACATTAGTTTTTTCCAATACCTTATTACAAGATGCGGATGTGTATTTTTTATGTGTAGGGCATGGTGCAGCCAAAAAATTTTTAGAAGAAAATACCATTAGCCCATCCATTAGAATCATCGATTTATCGCAGGATTTTCGTTTAAAACAACACGCACAAATGGGCAACCGTACATTTGTATATGGATTACCCGAATTAAATAAAAAAGCCATACAAACGGCACATCATATTGCCAACCCGGGCTGTTTTGCCACCACTATTGAATTAGGCTTATTACCACTAGCAAATGCTGGTATTTTAGCTGATGTATTTACTACGGGCATCACCGGATCAACCGGTGCCGGACAAGCCCCATCGGCAACCACCCACTTTAGTTGGCGAGCCAATAATATATCGGCTTACAAAACATTGCAGCACCAACACCTGCATGAAATAGGTGAAACCTTAGAACAATTACAGGGGAATGATGGCATTGCCATTCATTTTATACCCTGGCGAGGCGATTTTGCCAGAGGCATTTTTGTAAGTTCTATGATAGACTGTGCATTTCCATTACACGAATTAAAAGAAATGTATCAACTGTATTATAAAGATGCCGCTTTTACCTATGTAGCAGATAACATGATAGATTTAAAACAAGTAGTAAACACCAATAAATGCGTTATACATTTAGAAAAACAAGGAAATAAATTAGTGGTACATAGTGCATTAGATAATTTATTAAAAGGCGCATCAGGACAAGCAGTTCAAAATATGAATTTACTTTTTGGCTTTCCGGAAACAACAGGTTTACAATTAAAAGCAGCTGCATTTTAATAATGAGGAAAATAAGAAAGAAATATAAATTATTGCTCATTACAAATAAATTATACAACCATCATCTACTACAACAACACATTATTATTACCAAAAAACAATAAATAAAAAAACCATGAAATTATTTGAGGTGTACCCTTTGTATGATATTGCCATTACCCGGGCAGCAGGGGCTTATGTTTGGGACAATCAGGGTGTTCAATACTTAGATATGTATGGCGGACATGCCGTTATTAGTATTGGCCATACTCATCCACATTGGGTAAAGCGCATAGAAGACCAATTAGAAAAAATAGCATTTTATTCCAACTCTGTTCACTTGCCCATACAGCAAGAGTTAGCCAATAAATTAGGCACCATTAGCGGTAAAGATGATTACCAGTTATTTCTCTGCAACAGTGGTGCAGAAGCCAATGAAAATGCTTTAAAATTAGCCTCCTTTCATACCGGACGAAAAAAAATAGTGGCTTTTTCAAAATCATTTCACGGACGTACCTCCCTTGCTGTAGCAGTAACAGATAATCCCGCAATTATTGCACCGGTTAATGAAACCAACAATGTGGTATTTCTTCCTTTTAATGATGCAACAGCAGTAGAAACCTATTTTGCCGAAAACGGAAAAGAAGTAGCTGCCGTAATAGTAGAAGGCATACAAGGTGTGGGCGGCATTCACCTGGCATCAGAAACATTTTTACAAAGTATCCGCAACCAATGTACCCAATACGGCGCATTGTTTATTGCAGATAGTGTACAATGTGGTTATGGAAGAAGTGGCCGTTTCTTTGCCCATGATTATGCCAATATATCGGCCGATATTTATACTATGGCCAAAGGTATGGGTAACGGGTTTCCCGTTGCCGGTATTTTAATTGCACCACATATACCCGCCCAATATGGCATGTTGGGTACAACGTTTGGCGGTAATCCTTTAGCTTGTGCAGCAGCCTTAGGTGTTTTAGAAGTAATGGAGCAGGAAAACCTGATAGAAATGGCCAAACAACGTGGCATGTATATTATGAATAAACTAAAAGAATTTCCGGAGTTAGAAAATGTAAGAGGCCGCGGTTTAATGATTGGTTTTGATGTGCCGGACTATTTAAAATCATTGCGTAAGAAATTAATATTCGATTATAATATTTTTACCGGCGAAGCCAAACCCAATACTATCCGTTTATTGCCTTCATTAGCTTTAACACGTAAACAGGCAGATGAATTTTTGGAAACTTTACGAGAAGCCATTGACGCAGTAAAAGCAGCAGAAGGATTAATGTTAAAAGCAGAAGAATAAATGACATATACCATCCTTTTAAACCAACAACATGAAACAATTTATTCAGGTACAAGACGTATTAACGCCGGCACATCCAAATATTCAGGCAGCAATTCATCAATTGGTAACAGAAGCATTGGCTTATAAAGCCCATCCCTTAAAAGACAACCACTTAGGCACACATCTGCGGTTAGGTATGTTGTTTTTAAACCCCAGTTTACGTACCCGATTAAGCACACAGGTGGCAGCAGCTAATTTAGGAATGGAAAGCATTGTGTTTAATGTTGATAAAGAAGGATGGGCATTAGAATTCGAAGAAGGTGCCATTATGAGTGGTAATACTGTTGAACACATTAAAGATGCAGCACCTATTTTAGGCAACTACTTTGATATATTGGCCATACGTACCTTCCCCTCTTTAAAAAACAGGGAAGATGATTATAGTGAATTGTACATTAACCAGTTTATTCACTATGCCGGTGTTCCGGTGATTAGTTTAGAAAGTGCTACATTACACCCTTTACAATCGCTTACCGATATTATTACCATACAGGAAGATTTACTTCGCAAAGCCAATACTGCACACAAAAAACCCAAAGTAGTACTAACATGGGCACCGCATGTAAAACCATTACCCCAATGTGTGGCCAACAGCTTTGCCCAATGGGTAAATGCTTGGGGAGCGGCAGATTTTGTAATAACACATCCGGAAGATTATACCTTAGATACCCGATTTACTAACGGTGCCACCATTATACATAATCAAACTGAAGCATTACAAGATGCCGATTATGTTTATGTAAAAAACTGGAGTACCTACCATGACTATGGAAAAGTATATGAAAATGACCCCGCCTGGATGCTTACCAATGAACGGCTGGCACTTACCAACCAAGCTAAAGTAATGCACTGCCTGCCGGTTAGAAGGAATGTAGAACTAAGTGATGAAATATTAGACGGCCCCAATAGTTTGGTTACCACAGAAGCCGGTAATAGAGTATGGGCAGCGCAAGCCGTATTAGCCAACATGATTAAAACCAGCAAACAAAGCTAATGGAACAGGTAATCATTATAAAAGTAGGTGGTAATATTATTGATGATGAACAGCAACTAACCGCGTTTCTGCAAGCTTTTGCACATATTGCCGAAAAAAAAATATTGGTACATGGGGGCGGCAAACTGGCTACACAATTGGCCGCACAGTTACAAATACCTCAACAAATGATAGATGGGCGCAGAATAACAGATGCAGCTACATTAAAAATTGTAAGCATGGTATATGCCGGCCACATTAATAAAAATATTGTAGCTCGTCTACAATCTTTACAATGTAATGCCATAGGTTTAACCGGTGCCGACGGTAATTTAATACAAGCCCACCAACGCATACATCCCACTATTGATTATGGTTTTGTAGGCGATATAGACAGCGTAAATACCGCATTACTACAACAATTGCTCAATGCAAATTTTAGCATAGTAGTAGCACCCATAACCCACAATACACAGGCACAATTATTGAATACCAATGCCGATACTATTGCTCAGGAAATAGCCACTGCATTGGCTAAACATTATGGCGTATCTTTAATATATTTATTTGAAAAAGCCGGTGTTTTAATGGATGTACATAATGACGACTCCATTATAGCATCTATTACACCCCAACAATTTGCACAACTAAAAGCACAGGGAATTATTGCAGATGGCATGTTACCAAAATTAGAGAATGCTTTTTCGGCATTACAAAAAGGTGTTCAGCGTGTTATCATTGGAAAAGCAAACGTATTACCCGAATTATTAAATGGCACTTCAGGTACCACCCTTACTTCGGGAACATAAAAAAAAATTTTATGCAGGCAAATTATTCGGCAACAACGGTTACAGATTTGGCAGAAGATGCACTTGGCTTATTAAAAAAATTAATTGCAACACCCTCATTCAGTAAAGAAGAAGAGGAAACAGCTGAAATTATTCAACTGTTTTTAGAAAGTAAGGGCATTCCCACCCATCAATATCTGAATAATATTTGGGCAAAAAATAAATACTTCCATCCCAATAAACCCACCCTGCTGTTAAACTCGCACCATGATACAGTAAAACCCAATAAAGCCTATACCCTGCCCCCTTTTGAGCCCATTGAAAAAGAAGGAAAATTATATGGCTTAGGCAGTAACGATGCCGGTGGTTGTTTGGTATCTTTAATAGCAGCTTTTTTACATTTTTATCAGCAGGAACATTTAGCTTACAATCTTATTATAGCAGCTACTGCAGAAGAAGAAATATCGGGCAGTAATGGAGTTGAAATTTTATTACCGCGTTTACCGAATATAGATTGTGGTATTGTGGGCGAACCTACATTAATGAACATGGCTTTGGCAGAAAAAGGTTTATTGGTACTAGACTGTACGGCACAAGGCAAACCGGGCCACGCCGCCAGAGAAGAGGGCGATAATGCCATACTGAAAGCTTTAAAAGATATTGAATGGTTTACCCATTATAGGTTTGAGAAAGTAAGCGATTTATTAGGACCGGTAAAAATGAGTGTAACCGTAATACAAACCGATAATAAACAACACAATGTAGTACCGGCCCAATGCCAGTTTGTGGTAGATATTCGGGTAAATGAATTATATACTTTTGAGGAAATATTGTCTGTAATACAACAAAACATACAAAGTCATTTTCAGCCCAGAAGTTGTCGATTGCGTTCTACCTCAATACCATTGCAACATCCACTGATACAGGCAGGTTTAAGTTTAGGTTGTACCGGGTATGGCTCTCCTACCACCAGTGATAAAGCTTTAATGCCCTTCCCTACATTAAAAATGGGCCCGGGCGATAGTGCAAGGAGCCATAGTGCAGATGAGTTTATTTATATTGACGAAATTACCAACGGCATTGCCTTATACATTGAGTTATTAAATAAAGTATTGCGGCCTGTTTTATAAAAAAAGCAGTTGTTATGGCAACAGTAGTAAATAAATTTTTTAACCACCTATACATTACATCATGAAACTCTGGCAAAAAGATAGTGTTGCATTACAAGAAGTGGAACAGTTTACCATAGGCAACGACCGCGAAATGGACATGTATTTAGCGCCTTTTGATGTGTTGGGTTCTATGGCGCATATTACCATGCTGGCATCGGTAGGCTTATTAGATAATTCAGAAGCACAATTATTAAAAAAAGAATTGGGACATATTTATCAGCAAATAGCCAATAAGCAATTTCAATTAGCCGATGGTGTGGAAGATATACATTCGCAAATAGAAATATTATTAACACAAAAACTGGGAGATATCGGGAAAAAAATACACAGTGCCCGCAGCAGAAATGACCAAGTATTGGTAGACATTAAATTGTATTTACGCCACGAAATTACCCACACTGTTAAGGCTATACAAGAATTTTTTACCTTATTACAACAACAAAGTGAGCGGTTT
Organism: Bacteroidota bacterium; assembly: GCA_028877005.1. Classification (GTDB taxonomy): domain Bacteria; phylum Bacteroidota; class Bacteroidia; order Chitinophagales; family Chitinophagaceae; genus Hydrotalea. Next base: position 17,243 of record JAGWPI010000241.1, read on the forward strand.
AAAAATCATTTATTGCCCGGCTATACACATTTGCAGTTGGCCATGCCCTCGTCATTTGGATTGTGGTTTGGCGCTTATGCCGAAAGCTTGGTAGATGATTGCATAACCCTACAATCAGCATATCAAGTAGTCAATAAAAATCCATTGGGCAGTGCAGCCGGCTATGGTTCATCCTTCCCTATTAACCGAACCCTTACCACCCGTTTATTAGGTTTTGACCACTTAAATTACAATGTAGTGTATGCGCAAATGGGTAGGGGTAAGGCAGAGCGTATTACTGCACAAGCATTGGCAAATGTGGCAGATACTTTAGCACGTTTAAGTATGGACATGTGTTTATACTTAAACCAGAATTTTGATTTTGTAGCCTTCCCTGCCGAGTTAACCACCGGTAGCAGTATTATGCCACATAAAAAAAATCCGGATGTATTTGAGTTAATTCGTTCACACTGTAATCGTTTAAAAGCCTTACCGAATGAAATAATGCTGCAAACTACCAATTTACCCTCCGGCTACCACCGAGATTTGCAATTATTAAAAGAACATTTGTTTCCGGCATTTGCTACACTTCGTCAATGCCTTCAAATGGCCGGTTTAATGCTAGCCAATATTCACATAAAAGAGCAGATAATCAACGATGAAAAATACCGCTATTTATTTAGTGTAGAGGAAGTAAATAAATTGGTATTGCAAGGCATCCCTTTTCGCGAAGCCTATCAACAAATTGGCAGAAAAATTGAAGCCGATACTTTTACATACAGTACCCAATTACACCATACACATGAAGGCAGTATAGGTAATTTGTGTAACCGGCAAATACAAGAACAAATGGATGCAGTTATTACAAGTTTTGGTTTTGAAAAAGCCCAAGCGGCCATTGAAGCGTTGCTAAATAATGCCTAAGAATCTATTAGCTAATGTGTTAAAACAGCTAAACGAGGAATATAAAAACTGCATATATTGTACGTTCATTCAATTTTGTTGCTTATCATTGCCAACAAAATAAACAATTAATAGGTTTTCAAACACCATCTCTCCAACAGCGATGGTATTATTTTAAAATATTACATACAGCAAATTATATGATGAAATTTATTCTTCCGGTAACTTTATTATGCTGCGGCATAGCAGTACATGCACAAACCAAAAAAACAACTCAGGTTCACCATACCAACCCGGCCAATGTATTGGTATTAAAAACAGAAAAAGACTCAGCCAGTTATGCATTGGGTATTAGTGTAGGGCAATCATTAGAAGCACAAAACCTATCTAATATTAACACTGAATTATTTGTAAAAGGGCTAAAAGAAATAACTGAAAAGAAAAAAGTTCAGCTAACCGATGCACAAGTAATGAATATTATAACCGCTTATGCGGCTAAAATGCAAGCACAAAAAACAGAAGCCAATATAGCAGCCGGTAAAAAATTTCTGGAAACAAATGCCAAACGTCCAGGCGTTGTTACCCTACCCGATGGTTTGGAATATGAAGTACTGAAAGCCGGTACCGATACTGTTAAACCCACTTTGGCTGATAAAGTTACTTGTCATTATCATGGCACGCTGATAGATGGAACTATTTTTGATAGTTCAATAGACCGAGGTGAGCCGGTAACCTTCCCGTTAAATGGTGTTATAAAAGGCTGGCAAGAAGCCTTACAATTAATGACGGTAGGCAGCAAATGGAAAATTTATCTTCCCGCCGAATTAGCCTATGGAAATAAAGGCGCCGGCGATAAAATTGGCCCCGGTGCTACCTTAATTTTTACCGTAGAACTGTTGGGCGTTCAGAAATAATGAGCCTTATAGCATCTACATTAACTAAAAGCAAACTTATAAGCCATTTGTACAAATTGCACCTGATGACAAGTAGTACATATCATCAATATTTATTACTTTCGTAGGGTATGGATCAATTGTACACTTTTATTTGGCTCATTGTAACACTATTATTTATCGGATTTTTTGCCGGTTATGAAATAGCCTTTTTAAGCGCCAACCGCTTAAGTATTGAACTCAAAAAAAAACAAGGGCGTAATGGTGGTATTATTGTAGGAAAATTTTTAGAAAAGCCTACTCAATTTTTAGGTACTTGCCTTATTGGAATAAATATATTTTTAGTAGCCTATGGTTTACTATTTGATGCTTTGCTGAATTCTAGTATTTGGAACTTCTTTAAACGATTTTTTGATATAGAAAACAGCTACCTAAAATTAATATTCAACACATTATTATCTACTTTAGTTGTTTTAATCTTTGGCGAATTTATTCCTAAAGCCATCTTCCGTGCCAGGAATGATGGTTTATTAATTGTGTTTGCCCCATTAGCAAAATTCTTCCACAATTTATTTCAGCCTTTAGCGGTATTTTTTGTAGGTATATCACAATGGATATTGAAATATATTTTTAACGTACCGGTAAAAGATAAAAGTGAAGTATTTAGTAAGGTAGACTTAGAACATCTATATCAACAAAATAAAGATACCGATGAAGATAATGCAGAAGTAAATAATGAGTTGTTTGAAAATGCATTAAGCTTACCCATGGTAAAAATACGCCAGTGTTTGGTACCCCGAACAGAAATTGAAGCGGTAGAAATATCCGCTACCTTAGAGGAAGTGCGCGAACGCTACATACAAACCAAACTAAGCAAGTTAATTGTATATGAAGATACCATTGACAATATTTTAGGATACATTCACCAGTTAGATTTATTTAAAAAACCGGCAGCCATTAAAGATATTTTATTACCCATACCTGCAGTTCCGGAAACCATGAGTGCCACCGATTTAATTAATAAATTTACCAAAGAACGGAAAACCATTGCCTGGGTGGTAGATGAATTTGGCGGCACAGCCGGCATTGTTACATTAGAAGACCTATTAGAAGAAATTTTTGGAGAAATAAAAGACGAATACGATACAGAAGATTTAGTAGAAAAGCAAATTGCAGAAAGAGAGTTTTTATTTAGCGGACGCTTAGAGTTAGATTACTTAAATGAAAAATACAACTTGTCATTTAATGATGAAGAAGCAGAAACATTGAGTGGGTTTATCATTAACCAACATGGAACCATACCCAAACCCAAAGAAAAAATCATTATTGGTTCTTACCAGTTTGATGTATTAAACGTAAGTGAAACCCGCATAGATATGGTAAAATTAAAAATATTAGAATAGTACAAAGCCCTATTTACACAGGATTGCAGGGTTTATTTTGTTAAATACATATTTTCTATTTATTACTACCCACATCCCATTAACTTTGTGCCTTAATTGAATGTTGCGAGATCAATGGCAAATTTTCGTAAAAAAAAAGGAAGTACTGAAACCGCTGAGATGACCTTTATTGATCATCTGGATGCTTTAAGGATGCACATCATCCGTAGTGTTTTGGTTATATTTATTACCAGTATTGTTATTTTTATTTACCGCAATTGGGTATTTGATAACATTATTACCGGTCCCATTAACCCTAATTTTATTACTTATCGTGCCTTATATAAAATAAGTCATTGGTTGGGTATGGGCGATGGATTAACCCTACCGCCTGTACAGGTAAATATGCAAACCACTAGTTTTGGCGGACAGTTTTTGGGAAGTATTACCCTTGCCTTTACCATGGGAGCCATTGTATCGGCGCCTTATGTTTTTTGGGAATTATGGCGTTTTATAAAACCGGCATTAACCCCCAAAGAATTAAAGAACACCCGCTTTGCCATATTTTGGGTATCTTTTTTCTTTTTTCTGGGAGCAGCTTTTGGTTTCTTTTTATTAGGACCTTATACTTTTAACTTTTTAGCCAATTTTAAATTAGGCACGCTTTCTATGCTGGAAACCAGGCCCACGCTTACTGATTATTTAGAGAATTTAACCAATATTATTCTAGGCTGCGGGCTGGCATTTGAATTGCCGGTAGTTACCTTTGTACTTACCCGTATTGGCTTATTAACGCCAATGTTTATGCGCCGTAGCAGGCGTTATGCCATTGTTATTTTACTTACCATTGCTGCATTTATTACACCAAGTCCAGACTGGATGAGTATGATGATAGTTTTTGTGCCCTTAATGTCATTATATGAATTGAGTATTTTAGTGGCGGCTAGGGTGTACAAAGATGAACAAAAGAAAGAAAAAGAAGAATGGGGATAATGGCACATAGATACCATTAGTGTAATTCTTTTTATTTTAGTTAACACTCCTTCGTATTTTCGATACCTATTTTTTAACAATAGTGAAGAAACTAAAACAATGGTTATTTTGAACTATTGATGAGGAAAAATTTATTTACTTAAACCAATGCACATGATGAAGAAAATGTTACTCTTTGTGGCACTATTTGCCACCTGGCAGTTGCAAGCCCAAACAGGCGAAGATGCTGCACAAAAATTTGCGCAACTCATTACCCCAACTGCGTTAAAAGAAAAATTAACCATTTTAGCCAGCGATGAAATGGAAGGCCGTGAAACTGCTACACCCGGTCAAAAAAAAGCTGCTGCTTACATTGAATCTGAATTTAAAAAATTTGGATTAAAGCCCGGCAATGGCAACAGTTACCAACAATACTATCCCGTTTATCAAGATGAACTAACAGGCGAGCAGTTTCGCATTAATGGGGTAAACTATATGTGGGATAAAGATTACAATTTTGCTATTAATGCTTTGCAAGATGGTACATTTAATTACCAAAACACTGTATTTGCAGGCTATGGCATTGTTGATGAAAAAGCCAATATTAACCAATACAAAGATTTAGATGTTGCAGGCAAATTAGTAATAGTATTAGAAGGCGCTCCTAAAGATATAATGGAAAAAGTGCATGCACCCAACAATCGTTTCAACCCCTTTGGTATATATGCCAAAGTAATGTCAGCACGGCGCTTAGGAGCAGCAGGCATTTTATTGGTATCAAATGAATATCCCAAAGAAAAGCCCATGCCCAAAACAGGCAATATGTATTTGAAACCCACTGAAGGCAAGCCATTCATCAATGCCACTATTTCTACTGCAATGGCATCTGCTTTATTAGGCAGAACAACACCACTCAGTTGGAAACAATTAACAGACATTCAACCGGGCGCTTATCATGCTGATGTGCAAATAACCATGCACAAAAAAACCAATGAATTACAAAGCAGCAACGTAATAGCAATTTTACCGGGAACAGACAAAAAAGACGAATATGTTTTTTTAACAGCACACTATGATCACTTAGGCAAACATGACGGAAAAATATATTATGGTGCCGATGATGATGGTTCGGGTACAACCGGTGTATTACAAATGGCAGAAGCTTTTAGTGCTGCTGCTAAAAAAGGCTATAAACCACGCCGCACCATTGTATTTATGA
>JAGWPI010000242.1 GCA_028877005.1 Bacteroidota bacterium
CTGGGTCATGAAAGCATTACAACCACTGAGATTTACACGCATTTAGATAGAAATTTTTTAAGAACCACTTTACAATCTTTTCATCCTGCCTTTAAAAATTAACAACAAATACGCTTTTATTCAACAAACGTTTAATAGGTTTGTATGAATAAAAGCGCTTAAATATGAAAAAAATACTACTTGCCATCTTGGCTTTATGTACCATTCAGTACAGTTTCAGCCAAATTAAAGTGCCGGCTGCCAGCCCTACAGAAACCCTTATTCAAGATTTTGGAATGGGGAGATTAGAATTAACTTATTCAAGACCCAATTTAAGGGGTAGATCAGTATTTAAAGAAAACAGTGAACTAGCGCCATTGGGGAAAGTATGGCGCACGGGTGCTAATGCATCTACAAAATTAAAAGTAACTGACCAGATAGATTTAGCCGGTAATCAATTAGATTCCGGTAGTTATGCAATATTTACCATTCCGGGCAAAAAGGAATGGACTATTATTATTAATAAAGATTCAAAAAACTGGGGAACCGAATATGCACAAGCAGATGATATCTTTCGTTTTACAGTTCCTGCTGAAAACATGAGAGAATCAATGGAAACTTTTACCATGCAATTCACCAATATTCAACCGGAAAGTTGTGAATTACATTTAATGTGGGGAAATGTAGCAGTAAAAATTCCAATCATTACACACATAGTTAGTCGGTTAAATAAGCAATTTGATCAGGCATTAGCAGGAGATAATGTTAACCCTAATCTCTATTTTTCCGCTGCTAATTTTTATTATGATATAGCCAAGGATTACAACAAAGCATTAACCAATGTTACCAAAGCAACTGATATGAATCCTAAAGCTTATTACATGTTTTTGTTAAAAGCAAAAATAGAAAAAGCATTGGGAGATAAAGTAAGTGCTAAAGCAGATGCAGAAAAATGTGTACAACTAGCTACCGAAGCAAAGAATGATGACTATATACGAGGAGCAAATATGCTATTAAAGTCATTATAAACAACAAAGTAAATTTTAATAAAAAGAGCTACTGTTCTGAATTGCTACAGTAGCTCTTCTTTTATTGTTATTACAGCAATAGTTTTAATTCACCTCAGCCATATCTGGTATAGCATCTACTTTATAAGCACCCGCATCTAATTTTGCTTTGGTTTCACTAAATGCGTGCAATGTTTCTTGAATATCGGCATCTGTATGAGCTGCAGTAGGAATTAAACGATAAATGATATGCCCTTTAGGAATAACCGGATAAACAACAATTGAACAGAAAATATGGTAGTTTTCGCGCAAATCCATTACCATAGCAGTTGCTTCTTCCACACCACCCTTCATGTACACGGGGGTAACAACAGAATCTGTGTTTCCAATATCAAACCCTCTTTCCTTTAAACCTTTTTGAAGTTGAAGTGCATTATGCCATAATTTGGCTTTCATTTCTGGCATGTTTTTTAGCATATTCAAGCGCTTCAAATTCCCTATTACAATAGGCATTGGAAGGCTTTTAGCAAAAATTTGAGAACGGATATTGTAACGTATATAATCAATAATTAACTTAGGACCGGCCATAAATGCACCAATAGAAGCCATTGATTTAGCAAAAGTGGAAAAATATAAATCAATTGCATCTTGACAACCTTGTTCTTCACCTGCGCCTGCTCCGGTTTTACCTAAGGTTCCAAAACCATGTGCATCATCCACCAATAATCTAAACTCAAATTGTTTTTTTAGCGCAGCAATTTCTTTCAATTTCCCTTGATCACCTGCCATGCCAAACACACCTTCCGTAATAACTAAAATACCCCCGGCTTTTTGTTTTTCAATTAAGGTAGTAGCACGTTCTAACTGTTTTACCAAATCATCCATATCATTATGCTTGTAAACATATCTGTGGCCCGTATGTAACCTTAACCCATCAATAATACATGCATGACTTTCGGCATCATATACAATTACATCATGCCTACTACACAGTGCATCAATTGCACTCATAATTCCCTGATAGCCATAATTTAGTAAAATAGCATCTTCTTTGTGTTCAAAAGCTGCTAACTCCTTTTCTAATTGTTCATGATAATTACTATTGCCACTCATCATTCTGGCACCCATTGGCGAAGCGAGTCCAAATTGTTTTGCAGCTTCAGCATCAGTTTTTCTTATCTCTGGATGATTGGCCAACCCCAAATAATTGTTCAAGCTCCAAACAATCATCTCTTTTCCTCTAAAGGTCATTCTATTTGCAACTTCTCCTTCTAATTTTGGAAAGGCAAAGTAACCATGTGCTCTTTCACGATGCTGGCCAATAGGCCCATAATGCTTAACTAATCTTTCAAAAATGTCTGCCATGCCTAATTTTTTATTTAAATGAAGAATGTTTCAGTAATTGCCAACAAAGCAAATTAATTTGATAGCCTATTAAATTAATCCAACAAATTGACCAATGATACTGAATGCCACACGGCTGCAAAATTAATAAATTGATAAGATGAAGGGACAAAAAAAATTTCTTGACTTTCTACACCAATTTATACAATAAATTAATAAGCATAAAAAAATAGCATTCTTATCTTTATCGCTTAAAAAAGGATACAATGTATAGAAAAAAAATTTTAATCGCTTTTGCAATAGTTATTTTAGCTATTCCAAAAATGCAAGCACAAACAAAAGCCGGCAATTCCTCGAATATGCAGGTTGCAAGACCCAAACTAGTAGTTGGCATTATAGTAGATCAAATGCGTTGGGATTATTTATATCGCTTTTACAATGTGTATGCACCCAATGGCGGGTTTAAACGTATGCTAAACCAAGGCTTTTCTTGTGATAACACCTTAATGCCATATGTACCCACTGTTACAGCGGTTGGCCACACTTGTGTATATACCGGCAGTGTTCCTGCTTTAACAGGTATTGCAGGTAATAACTGGTTTGATAATAATACATTAAAATCTGTGTACTGTACAGATGATGCTTCAGTTGCTACGGTAGGAAGCAACACCAAAGCAGCTGGTGAAATGAGTCCGAGAAACTTATGGGTTACAACTGTTACGGATGAATTGCGCTTGGCCACTAATTTTAACAGTAAAACTATTGGCATTTCTATTAAAGACAGAGGAGCAATATTACCCGCAGGGCATGCAGCCAATGCTGCTTTTTGGTACGATTACCAAACCGGTAACTTTATTTCCAGCACCTATTATATGAACCAGCTTCCTGAGTGGTTAACTCAATTTAACAATAAGAAGTGGGTTGATAATTATTATGAGAAAAACTGGGCACCAATTTTACCCAAATCTACCTATGAAGCGCTATGTGATGTTGATGAAAACATTTATGAAAGCAAACCTTTTGGGAAAGAAGAAAAAGGTTTTCCATATGATCTTTCAAAGTTTAAAGGTAAAGATTACAGCAAAATTGCCAGCACTCCTTACGCCAACGATTTATTAGAAAATTTAGCAGAAACAACACTTGCTAATGAGCAAATGGGGAAAGGTAATAATACCGATTTTTTAGCAGTTAGTTTTTCAAGTACCGATTACATTGGCCACTCTTTTGGACCCAATAGTTGGGAGTTATTAGATACTTATGCCCGTTTAGACAAAACATTAGGTAAATTATTGGATTACTTAGATAAAACAATTGGTAAAAATCAGTACACTATTTTTTTAACTGCAGACCATGCCGGAGCTCAAATTCCTGAATTTTTAGCCAAACATAATATTCCCGGTGGCAGGGCTGATGATCGTGATTTGATGAAAGAATTAAATCAACATTTAGCCTCACAATTTCATCAATCAAACTTAATTAACGCCATATGGGAGTTTGATGTGTATTTAAATCATGGTTTAATTGATTCCTTGCAATTGAATGAAGGAGCCATTGAAAAGAGCATTGCACAATTTTTGCAAAAAGATGAGCGAGTATTAACTGTAGTAAATAAAAGAAAAGCTGCTACTGCTGCATTACCAGTTAATATTAGGGAAATGATTGTAAATGGATATACACCGAAAAGAAGCGGCGATTTACAAATTGTAATGAAATCTGGTGTAATGGATGCAGGTAAAACCGGTATGAGCCATGGTGTTTCATATACTTATGATACCCATATTCCCTTGTTATGGTATGGATGGGGTATTCGACAAGGTCATTTAAACAAAACCACTTATATGACTGATATTGCAGCTACTTTAGCGGCATTGTTAAAAATACAAATGCCCAGTGGTTGCATTGGTCAACCCATTACAGAAGTTTATCAATAAGCCAAACCAACAATTTCTATTAAAAAAAGCAGTGTTCTTTAAATTGGAACACTGCTTTTTTATTTAATAAAGTTTATTCAAAAGCAGATAAATAATTAAGCCAATTGAGCCTGTAAGTTTTGATTTAATGCTTCTAAAAACTCTTCGGTATATAAATAATGCTCTCCATGATTTACTTTATTACCATAAATACAAACGGCCAAATCTTTTGTCATTTTACCACTTTCAACCGTTTCTACACATACCTTTTCTAATGTTTGGCAAAAATGAATTAAAGCCTCGTTATTATCTAATTTACCTCTAAATTCTAATCCTCTTGTCCACGCAAAAATAGAAGCGATAGGGTTGGTAGAAGTTGGATTTCCCTTTTGGTATTCACGATAGTGGCGAGTAACGGTTCCATGTGCTGCTTCTGCCTCCATTACAGTACCATCAGGAGTAATTAAGGTTGAAGTCATTAATCCTAAAGAGCCAAAACCTTGAGCAACGGTATCACTTTGTACATCCCCATCATAATTTTTACAAGCCCATACAAAATTGCCATTCCATTTTAAAGCAGAAGCTACCATATCATCAATTAATCTGTGTTCATATGTAATACCGGCAGCATTATATTTGGCTTTAAATTCATTTTGATAAATATCTTCAAAAATATCTTTGAAACGTCCGTCATATTTTTTTAGAATAGTGTTTTTAGTAGATAAATAAAGAGGCCATTTTTTGCTCAAAGCTTGGTTAAAGCAGGCACGTGCAAACCCTTTAATACTTTCATCAGTATTATACATAGCTAGTGCAACACCATCGCCCTTAAATTGGTATACTTCAAATTCTTGCACTGAGCCATCTTCGCCTTCAAATTTAATGGTAAGCTTTCCTTTGCCTTTGGTTACAAAATCAGTAGCCCTGTATTGATCGCCAAAAGCATGACGTCCAATACAAATAGGTGCTGTCCAGTTGGGTACCAACCTTGGAACATTTTTACAAACAATTGGTTCGCGAAAAACAGTACCATCTAAAATATTACGGATGGTTCCATTGGGGCTTTTCCACATTTGTTTTAAATTAAATTCTTTTACACGAGCTTCATCCGGTGTAATAGTAGCGCATTTTATACCAACACCCACCTGCTTAATGGCATTAGCAGCATCTATTGTAACTTGATCATTAGTGGCATCTCGGTGTTCTATTCCCAAATCAAAATATTGTATATTAACATCTATATAAGGCAATATTAATTTGTCTTTAATAAATTTCCAGATAATACGCGTCATTTCATCACCGTCTAGTTCCACCACCGGATTTTTTACTTTAATTTTTTGTGTCATATAATTATTTTTTGTTTTAAAGGGATACAAAAGTAGGGTTTTTGGTATTTTGACATCATGATAAATTGAGTGTAAGTAAAACTGCAACAGCAATTATTCTTTAAACATTTACCACTAATACTGGAATATGAACCCGATGCCTTACTGATTCAATAGTTTCACCAAACAAATAATCTTTAATACCTCTATGCTGATGAGCACCCATTACCAGTAAATTAGCCTTATTTTTTTCAACAATACGAACTATTTCTTTTTTTCTGTTGCGATAGCCCAATTCGTAAATAGCTTCATAACCTAATTGTTGAAGTTGTTGCGCATAATTCTCCAGTCTGGCAGTATCTTTTCGGGTTTCATCATCATCGCTTTCTCTTCCTAAAAAAAGTGCAGATACGCTTTCTACTATATGAATTAAAATAAAAACAGTATTCTTATTGCCTTGTGCCAAAGCATAAGCAATGAGTTTTTCATCCTTAGTTGTAAAATCTAATGCAATAGCAATTCTGTTATTTTCTTCTAAACGCAAAGCATGTAATTGAGGGGTTTCACCATGTAATTTAATACTCTTACGCATTTTGCGTTGTAAAGCCAGCGGTAATAATGTAGTGGTTAGAAATAACCAAGATAAAAAAGCTACGGCAATTCCTACCAAAATTTTCCAAAACAAATTTCCTGGACTTTGGTATAAAATAACCAGTTCGTCTATTACCATTTTTACATTTAAATAAATTAGTATAATAGCTACTATCCAAGAAAGTGCTTTAATGGGAAATGAAATTGCAAATTTGCCCATAGTTTCTTTATCGCTTACAAAATGAATAAGCGGAACCATTGCAAAACCTAGTTGTACGCTTAAAATTACCTGACTTAAAATAAGCAGTGCATCTATTTTATCATCACCGTAAATTAAAATAGTAATTACTGCGGGAATAATGGCTAAAAGTCTTGTAATTAAACGACGTAGCCATGGATTTATTCTTATACTAATATACCCCTCCATTACTATTTGCCCGGCATAAGTACCGGTAATGGTTGAACTTTGCCCGGCGGCAATTAAAGCAATAGCAAATAAAAGTGGCGCTAATTTAGAGCCTAAAAGTGGTTCTAATAAACGGTGTGCATCTTCAATTTTGGCTACACCGGTATTACCTGTAGTAAAAAAAACAGAAGCAGCTAAAACTAAAATGGCTGCATTCACAAAAAATGCTGCATTGAGGGCAATAGCACTATCAATATTATTGTATCGAATGGCTCTTTTAATGCCCTCCTCATCTGTTTTTATTTTGCGTGTTTGTACTAATGCAGAGTGAAGATATAAATTATGGGGCATTACAGTGGCACCAATTATACCAACAGCAATATACAAAGCCTCTTTATTTAAATGATGAGGTACAAATCCATACATTACTTGATTAAGTGACGGATGTGCCAAGATAATTTCAACTAGAAAAGAAATACCAATGATGGCAACCAAGGCAATTATAAATGCTTCTAACTTACGAATACCAAAGTTTTGAAGCCATAGTAATAGTAAGGTATCTAAAACAGTTAAACATACTCCCCAAATTAAGGGTAGCCCTGTTAATAAATTAATTCCTAAAGCCATACCCAACACCTCTGCCAAATCACAGGCTGCTATGGCAATTTCTGCTAATATATATAAACAAAAATTAACAAATTTTGGATATACTTCTCGGTTAGCCTGGGCTAAATCTCTTCTACGCACAATACCTAAACGGGCACTTAAACTTTGCAATAGTAAAGCCATTAAATTGCTCATCAATAAAACCCAAATAAGGCTATAGCCAAATTGCGCACCCCCTTGCAAATCCGTTGCCCAGTTACCGGGATCCATATATCCCACACTAACTAAATAAGCCGGCCCAATATAGGCCAGTATTCTTCGCCAACCTTTTCGAGGCTGCATCGTATCTACACTTTCGTGCACTTCACCTAAAGAATGTTCATTCAGTTGCAGTTTATCCATAAATATTACTTACAAAAATAATGGTTAATTAAGCTTAATCAATAAAACTTAACAGAGATGTATTACTTTTAGAACCTGAAATAAACGCCATGAAAAGTATTGTACAGTTTATTACGTTTATACTCATACTGTTTTGTGCGGTTAGTTGTCGTAACCATACAA
>JAGWPI010000243.1 GCA_028877005.1 Bacteroidota bacterium
CTATCAATAGCAATGCTTACTTCGTTAGCAGCATCTAGTGTTTTAATACCTTGTAATAACAATTCATCTACCAATTGATTTTTTCTACTCTCCATCATTTCAGCTATACGGTATAGTATTTGTGATCGATTGAAGGCAGATTTGCCCGACCAACTACTTAATGCACCTCTAGCTGCTACAACTGCATCGCGAAAATCCTTTCTGGAAGCTTTGCATATATTGGCAATTAATTTACTTTTTGCATCTTTCAGCGTATAATACCGACCAGATTCTGTTCTAGGAAACTGACCTCCAATATAAAGTTTATATGTTTTCAGTACATCAATTCTATCTGTCATATTTCAAAATTAAAAATTGAAAAATGGTAATTACTAGTTACAACCATTAGGCCATTAATAATAGTAAATTTTTTAAAAAATAGCTAAGTACATAGAAAGATTATTCATATTTTAAATAAGCTGATAGTCCATGCAATCCTCCTTCCCTACCAAAACCACTTTCTTTGTAACCCCCAAAAGGAGAAACAGGATCAAATTTATTATAAGTGTTAGCCCATATTACACCTGCACGTAAACGTGTGGTAATGTTAAAAATACGAGAACCCTTGTTTGTCCACACACCGGCACTTAAGCCAAAAGGTGTATTATTGGCCTTTTCAATCACTTCATCATCAGTTCTAAAAGTTTGAATGGCTAGTACAGGACCAAAAATTTCTTCTTGGGCAATACGGCTACTCTGAGCTACGTTTGTAAATAATGTAGGCCTACAGAAATAACCTTTACCGGGTAAATTACAAGTACTTTCAAACATTTCAGCACCTTCTTTTTTGCCAATAGCAATATATTTTTGGATGGTTTGTAATTGTTGTTTAGAGTTAATGGCACCTATGTCGGTATTTTTATCTAAAGGATTACCTACAATTAAAGTTGCAATTCTGTCTTTTAATTTCTGTAATACTTCTTTGTAAATAGATTCTTGTACAAACAACCTAGATCCGGCGCAACATACATGTCCCTGATTAAAGTAAATACCATTAATAATTCCCTCAACCGCTTGATCAATAGGCGCATCTTCAAAAATAATATTTGCTGCCTTTCCACCTAATTCTAAAGTTAATTTTTTGGAGGAAGCTGCCGTGGCAAGTTGAATAATTTTACCCACTTCTGTAGAACCGGTAAAAGCAATTTTATTAATATCAGGATGGTTTACAATAGCTGCGCCGGTTTTTCCTGCGCCGGTAATGATGTTTACAACACCCGGAGGCAAATCGCAATCCTGCAGTAGTTCTGCTAGTTTCAGTGCAGTAAGTGGAGTTGTTTCAGCCGGTTTTAATACCACAGTATTTCCACAAGCTAATGCAGGAGCTATTTTCCATGCAGCCATTAGTAAAGGAAAATTCCATGGAATAATTTGTCCGGCAACACCTAACGGAAAGGGTTTTCTGTTAGGAAAAGCATAATTAAGTTTATCTGCCCATCCTGCATAATAAAAAAAATGATTGGCAGCTAAAGGCACATCAATATCTCTTGATTCACGAATGGGTTTACCACCATCCAAACTTTCTATAATAGCAAATTCGCGGGCACGTTCTTGAACCATTCTGGCTATTCTATAAATATATTTGGCACGTTCTTTAGGTGGCATTTTACCCCAATGACCATTGTATGCAGACCGTGCAGCTTTTACTGCTTTATCAACATCTGCATCGCCTGCTTCGGCAACTAATGCAATTTTTTGTTCGGTAGCAGGATTAATTGTATCAAAATATTTTTTACTAAGTGGTTTTTCAAATTTTCCATTAATAAACAAATCGTATTGTACTTTAATATTAGCAGCACTTACACTTTCAGGAGCAGGAGCATAAGTGGTTTTAAATTGCAATGCAGGTTGTGTAAGTTTTGTTGATTTAGCCATATAAATAGCGAGTTAAAGTATTTAATTAACAATCGTTTTAATCGATAGAAAAATAGTTAGCTGACTGATATACTCCGGTACGTTCTTTTTCTAATTGCATTAACACATCATTGGCTAAGCTGCTGGCCCCAAAACGAAACCATTGATTATTTAACCAATCAATGCCCAAAGTTTCTTGCACCATTACAAGATAATGCAATGCTGCTTTAGCTTTAGAAATACCTCCGGCAGGTTTCATCGCAATTTTTTTTCCGGTTCTATAATAGAAATCGCGTATAGCTTCTAACATAACAAGAGTAACTGGCATAGTAGCAGCGGGTTGAATTTTTCCGGTAGAAGTTTTAATAAAATCAGCACCGGCATACATTGCTATTTCACTAGCACGACGAACATTATCATAGGTAACCAATTCTCCTGTTTCTAAAATTACTTTTAGGCGGGCATTACCGCAGGCTTCTTTTATGGCAGCAATTTCATCAAAAACATAATTGTATTCACCCTGTAAAAATTTTCCGCGACTAATCACCATATCAATTTCATCGGCACCTTCTTGAACTGCAAATTTGGTTTCACTAATTTTTATATCTCGAGAAGATTGGCCGCTAGGGAAAGCAGTTGCCACAGCAGCTACTTTTACGTTAGACCCATTTAATGCTTTTTTAGCAACAGCCACCATAGAAGGATATACACATATAGCAGCTACTGTTGGTAAACCGGGATATGCATCATGCAAATGCATGGCTTTATAGCAAAGTTGCCTTACTTTTCCATCTGTATCTTTTCCTTCTAATGTGGTTAAATCAATCATATTCAAGGCAAGTTTTAAACCGTTAACTTTTGTCTCGGCTTTAATACTGCGTTTGGTAAAACGGGCGGCTCTTTCTTCAACCCCAACATGATCTATTTGTGGAGTATTTCTAAAATTGGGTAATATTGCTGTTACAGCAGACATATAGCAAGTTTAATTTTTTCAAAAGTAAATAAAAAAGGGGTTAAATGCAGGAATATGCAATTAACCCCTTTTTTGATATAAAACGTTTAAGCTTCTTTACCGTGGCAGTTTTTGTATTTTTTTCCACTACCGCAGGGACAAGGGTCGTTGCGGCCAATTTTAGGACCTACTTTTACCGGCTCTTGTTTTACAGGTGTGGGATCATAATAATCATCTTCTGTTACAGCTCCATCTAAAGATTCTTTTTGGGTTCGCATATTGCTTAAATCTGTTTTGCGCTGGCGGCCTTCTTTAACAGTTTCACCTTCTTGTAACGGAATGGTGGCAAGGCAGAGGAACTGAACGATTTCTTTATTCACTTCGCTATCCATCTGTTTAAACAAATTAAAAGCTTCCATTTTATAAATCACCAATGGATCTTTCTGCTCGTAAGCGGCAGTTTGAACACTTTGTTTTAAATCATCCATGGCGCGCAGATGTTCTTTCCAAGCTTCATCAATAAAGGCCAATGTAACTGATCGCTCCAAAGCATTCACCAATTCGGCACCGTTGGTATCGAGTGTTTTTTGCATATTGGCCAAAACCTGTAATTGTTTTCTTCCATCGCTAAAAGGAACAATTACATTTTCAATATGCGTACCTTGTTGCTGACGAATATTTTTAAATACCGGTAAGGTATCTGTAGCCAATTCAGACTTTTTGTTTTGATAGTTTGTGATGGCTTGGTTGTATAACTTTTCTGTTAGTTGTTGTTCAGATAACTTACTCAACTCTTCAGGTGTAATGTTGGTATCAGTGCCAAAGTGAACAATGCAGGCTAATCGTAAACCTTCATAATCATCTTCTATCTTAAAACCATTGATAATTTCAGCAGCAACGCTGTAAAAAGCATTATCTAAATCAAGTGCCAGCCGCTCACCAAACAAAGCATGGCTGCGTTTGGTATAGATAACGGTACGCTGTTTATTCATTACATCATCATACTCTAATAACCTTTTCCGAATACCGAAGTTATTTTCTTCTACTTTTTTCTGAGCCCGTTCAATTGATTTAGTGATCATACTATGCTGAATTACCTCACCTTCTTTGTATCCTGCAAAATCCATAACCTTAGCAATTCTATCACTACCAAACATGCGCATTAAATCATCTTCTAATGAAACAAAGAAAACAGAGGTACCGGGATCGCCCTGACGGCCTGCCCGACCACGAAGTTGTAAATCTACCCTTCTAGATTCATGACGTTCAGTACCCAGAATGGCTAAGCCGCCGGCTTCTTTTACACCGGGCCCTAATTTAATATCGGTACCCCTTCCGGCCATATTTGTGGCAATGGTAATTGCACCTGCCATGCCTGCTTCAGCAATAATTTGAGCTTCACGGGCATGTTGTTTGGCATTTAACACATTATGAGGAATTTGTTTTTGACGCAACATTCGGCTAAGTAACTCACTTACTTCTACAGAAGTAGTACCAACTAATACCGGACGACCATTTTTTTGGAGCGTAAGAATTTCTTCAATCACTGCTCCAAATTTTTCTCGTTTGGTTTTAAATACCAAATCATTATTATCCTTTCTTATTACCGGTACGTTAGTAGGTATTGTAACAACATCTAATTTATAAATATCCCATAATTCAGCTGCTTCCGTTTGGGCTGTACCCGTCATCCCGGCTAATTTATGATACATTCTAAAATAGTTTTGCAGGGTAACGGTAGCATAGGTTTGCGTAGTAGCTTCTATTTTTACATTTTCTTTTGCTTCTATTGCCTGATGCAAACCATCTGAATAACGCCGGCCATCTAAAATACGACCGGTTTGTTCATCTACAATTTTTACCTGACCATCTAGTACCACATATTCATCATCTTTATCAAATAAAGTGTAGGCTTTTAGTAATTGCTGCACAGTATGGATTCTGTCGGCTTTTTGAGCATATTCGTTAATTAAGGCCTCTTTTTTGTGCAATTTTTCTTCGGGATTAAGTGTTTTATTCTGCTCAATTTCGCCCAAAGCAACACTAATATCCGGCAATACAAAGAAATGAGGATCTTCACCTGCTTTGGTGATGAGGTTGATGCCCTTATCGGTTAACTCAACTGAATTGTTTTTTTCATCTATATAAAAATATAATTCTGCATCTACAATATGCATTTCTCTGGATTGGTCGGCCATGTAATAGTTTTCTGCTTTTTGCAGTTTCATACGCATGCCCGGCTCACTTAAATATTTAATGAGCGCATTATTTTTAGGTAAACCTCTAAATGCTCTATATAATAATAAGCCACCATCTTTGGGATCATCATTGCCTTCGGCAATTTTCTTTTTAGCCTCTATTAAAAATTGATTGACCGCTTTTTTCTGTGCTTCCACCAATTTTTCAATTCGTGGTTTCAGTTCAAAAAATTGTTCAATATTATCTTGCTTACCTATTGGACCAGAAATAATTAAAGGGGTTCTTGCATCATCAATTAATACACTATCTACTTCATCAATAATGGCATAATGAAATTTGCGTTGTACCATTTCATCGGGAGAGTGTACCATATTATCACGCAGGTAATCAAAACCAAATTCATTGTTAGTACCATACACAATATCGGCTAAATAAGCATTGCGCCGATTTTCGGTATTGGGGTCATGCTTATCTATACAATCTACTTTCAATCCCAAAAACTCAAATATAGGGGCATTCCATTCAGAGTCGCGCCTTGCCAAATAATCATTTACTGTTACAATATGAACGCCTTCACCGGCTAAAGCATTTAGATAAGCGGGCAATGATGACACCAAGGTTTTTCCTTCACCGGTTGCCATTTCTGCAATTTTTCCTTGATGTAAAACAATGCCTCCAATAAGTTGCACATCATAGTGCAGCATATTCCATACCACTTTACCTCCTGCTGCCATCCAGCTGTTATTGAATATCACTTCATTATTACGAATGGTAATATGTTCTTTTTTAACACTCAGTTCTCTATCCAATTCAGTGGCAGTGGCCACTAAAATTTCGTTTTCTTTGAACCTATGCGCCGTTTCTTTTACTACGGCAAATGCTTCGGGCAAAATTTCATTCAAAACAGTTTCAATATGTTTATCTCGGTCTTTTTTTAGCTTATCAAGCCTATGATATAGTTTATCTTTTTCATGTATTTCTGTTGCAGGCAAATCATCTGCTTGTTTCTGCAAATGGGCAATTTCTTCATCTATCTCAGTTAAATGCGCTTTTATTTTTGCTTTAAACTCAATCGTTTTATTACGCAGAGCATCATTACTCAACGTTTGATATTGTTCATAGAACTGATTAATTTTTTGAACAATAGGTAGAATTTTCTGAACGTCTTTTTCACTTTTATTTCCACCTAAAATTTTTGACATTAATTTCAGCATACCTCAAAATAACTTATGTGTTAAAATATTTTTATTATCCAAATTCAATGCTACAAAACCTTTTAAGCCAAATTGGCATAAACAGGGGCATCAAAGGTAAACATTTTGAGGTTCCCTTATGTTTATGAAACGCAATAATACTGCTTTATCAATTAGTTAACGAATTCCCTATTTATTTTGGGACAGAAATAATAGTAAACCCATGTATTGACCGTACCTAATGAACAAAAAATATGATGAAGACACCTTTTTTTTATTTATTAATCCTTTTTTGTAATCTTTCTCAAACTTTACAGGCGCAATCACCCAAATTAGATAGTATACAAAGCAAATTAGATAGTATTTACCTAAAAAGACAACTACTCAATAAAAACAACATGACTGTTCTTGGAGCATGGGCAGGAATCAATTTAATTCAAAGTAGTATTAGTGCCGCCAGTACCAAAGGCAGCACGCAAGCTTTCTTTAAAATGAATGTTTATTGGAATGTGGCCAATGCGGCTATTGCCGGAATAGGCTTTATACAAGCTAAAAAAGCACTTGCCCGAACAATTACCCCCTTACAAAATTGGCAACAACAACAAAAAACTGAACAATTCCTTCTTTTTAATACAGGCTTAGATGCAGCTTATATTACCACCGGTATGTACTTGCGAGAACATGGGCTAAGAGTAAATAACCTTCAAACCCAAGGATATGGCAGCAGTATTATATTACAAGGCAGTTTC
This sequence comes from Bacteroidota bacterium, assembly GCA_028877005.1. Taxonomy (GTDB): domain Bacteria; phylum Bacteroidota; class Bacteroidia; order Chitinophagales; family Chitinophagaceae; genus Hydrotalea. Next base: position 6,987 of record JAGWPI010000243.1, read on the forward strand.
TTACTGGTGTTAGACATTATTCAATATTTTGAACACCGCCATAATGGAAAACGACTTTCTAATATAGCACTAGCCACTACCAATAACGGTTTTGGACTAGTTTGGCCACTTTAAAGGAAAATTTTAAGTAGTTTTTCAGGGAAGGATGGGAATTTAATGCCAATCTGCTACTTTTGCAGCCAATTTAAAGTTGAAGTATGGCCGGTCAGTTAAAAGAAGTTCGTAACAGAATTAAAAGTGTACAAAGTACCCAGCAAATTACCAAAGCTATGAAAATGGTGAGTGCTGCCAAATTACGCAGGGCACAGGATGCCATTATACAAATGCGCCCATATGCCCGCAAATTGCAGGAAATGTTAAGTAATATTGTGAGTAATATGGAAGGAGGCACCTCATTAGCATTGGCTGAAGAGCGTACAGTTGAAAAAGTATTGTTAATTGTAATTACCAGTGATAGAGGTTTATGCGGTGCTTATAACTCCAACGTAGTTAAATTAGCCAAACAAACCATTGAGGAAAAATACTTTAATCAGTTTAAAAAAGGGCAAATTACCATTTGGAATATTGGTAAAAAGGGATATGAAAGCCTATCAAAACAAGGTTATAAAACCAATGAAGCTTTTAAAGACATTTTTTTACAACTTAGTTTTGAAAAAGTACAAGAAGCAGCACAAGCTGCAATGCATGCTTTTGAAAACAAAATGTTTGATGCCGTTGAAATTATTTATAGTGAATTTAAAAATGCAGCATCACAAAATTTTACAGCAGAGCAATTTTTACCCATTCCCAAAATACAACAATCGGGTGCACAAAAAGCCGATTTTATTTTTGAGCCTGAAAAAGAAATTTTACTTAAAGAGTTAATGCCCAAAATATTAAATACGCAGTTATATAAAGCTGTTTTAGATGCTAATGCCAGTGAACATGGTGCAAGAATGACGGCAATGGACAAAGCCAGCGATAATGCCAATGAGCTATTAAAATCATTGAGAATTTCTTACAATAGAGCTCGACAAGCAGCCATTACCACTGAATTAACAGAAATTGTTAGTGGAGCAGCCGCTTTACAAGGATAAAAAACATTATTTTGTACCCCTTAAGCAACATACACAGTGGAATTAAGTGAAATAATACCACATATTGAGGCACTTATTTTTGCCAGCGAAAAACCACTAACAGCTACTGAAATAGTTGAGCTGATTAATAATGCTTTTGGGTTTATGGAAGAACGCATCCATATAGAACAAGTTGAAGCTGCTTTAGAAGGCATTCATGAAAAATATCAATCAGAATTTTATCCTTTCGAGGTTTTGCAAAGTGGAGGCGGCTGGCAGTTCCTTACTAAAAAAATGTATCACAAAACCGTAGTTCAGTTAAATGGCGATAAATTTTTAAGACGTTTATCTAATGCCGCTTTAGAAACTTTAGCCATAATTGCTTACAAGCAACCTATTACTAAGGGAGAAATTGAAACCATAAGAGGTGTAAACAGCGATTACAGCGTACAAAAATTATTAGAAAAAGAATTAATACTAATTAGTGGAAGAAATGAGGAGTTACCCGGTAAACCACTCCTGTATACTACTTCTAAAAACTTTATGGATTATTTTGGCATTAATTCGCCCAACGATTTACCTAAAATAAAAGAAGTATTAGCAGAACAAGCTGTAGATGCCACAATTATTAAGCCGGAAGATTTTATTAGCGATACTACCCACACTCAAGAAGAAACCGGCATCATTGTGGTAAATGCGCAAGGAGAACTTTTAGTAGATAATACCCCTTCAACCAATTCGCAATCACCTTCAGATGATGATACAAAAGATGAAGTTGAACATTCTAAGGAATAAAACAAACAGCACGCAGCAATCTATTTCCCCAAGCTGTATCTTCGTAACATGCAGCCACTTAATAACCAAACCTTAATAGCAATAGCAAAAAAGTATGGCACACCGTTGTATGTGTACCATGCAGAAAAAATTAAAGCACAATTTCTTCAATTAACCCGTGCTTTTGAGAATACAAATACCCAATTTTTTTATGCCTGTAAAGCATTGACAAATATTAATATTTTAAAATACATTGGCAAATTAGGCTGCAATGTAGATTGCAGTTCAATAAATGAAGTTTTACTTGCCCTACATGCAGGTATACCCGCTAACAGAATTCTATATACATCAAATGGTATTGCATTTGATGAAATTGAAGCAGCAGTTGA
>JAGWPI010000013.1 GCA_028877005.1 Bacteroidota bacterium
ACCAAAATCAAAAGCAATAAAATGGGAATGACCATTTTCTGAAGGTACTTGAAGTTGTTTTGGAATGGCATTTTCTGTAAGTTTTTTAAATGAGGGTTCAGTAATAACATCTACAATACTTTCACATGCATCCAACATTTTATTTTTAAATGATACAGGAATAAATATTGGTGTTTCAGCTACTCTAAATTCAATTGCATTTGGATGCTTGGTATTGAGTGATTGTAGAAAGTGTATATATTTTTCTTCGGTAAAAGCGTTATTAAAATCTTTTCTTATAGCTGGCACCATAAAATGTATATTTCAAGAGTATAAATGTATCAACATTCTATCATATACTGTTATTTGTTCTTTCTATCAATACATTTAAACTGTCAATCTTTACTTATGAGCGGCATTTATAAATTAGATGTTAAAGCGTTTGTTAAAAAATTAGGAATAATATGTTTATAAGTAAACATGATTTTATCAGGGTCTTGTAACTGCGCTAGCATACTTTCCCATTTTTTTGTACCATGTTCATCAATAACGGCTTTTTTCTTATCATCTCTCTGTAAATACATTTGCATACCTATTGCATCTGCTTCCGGATGGAACTGTGTTCCAATAAATTCAGCATTAAAGCGAATAGCCATAATTGCTCTTTCATAGGGAACGTGTGGCCGTTCTTTTTCAATTGCCAAAAATGCGCCACCCATTGCTTCAATTTGATGATTATTTGGGGCAACTACCTGATAGTCTCTACTATCAACTGCATAAAATGGATCTGATAATCCATTGAATACCGGTTCGTGTAATCCTGCAGGTAATAAGTGCACGGGAAATACCCCAAATGATGTAGATTTTCTTGCGCAAACCGTTCCGACTTGATAGTAGCGGCATGCTAATTGGAAGCTATGACAAATAAAAAGAATTTGTTTTTTTGTTAATTTACTGTTTTGCTTTTTGTTGAAGTTTTCAATAGATCTTATCCATTGAATATAGGCATTATCCCAGTCTGTTCCCTCACTTTCTAAAGGCGAACCCGGCCCTCCGCTTGAAATATAAGCATCGAATTGTGTATCGGGCAAAGATATATTTTTGCGTACATCAAACACCTCTATTGAAATTTTGGTTTGATGCATAATTCCCCAAGCTGTTATTAGATCTCTAATACATCGCATACCCTCATTGGGCTGACCATCATATAAATCTAAAATGGCAATACTTTTATGTGCCTTTTTAATATCATTCATCCGGCAAAAATAAAGAAATACGATTACTGTTATTGCCGGATGAATGTGTGATGTAGCTTTTAATTAAAAATAGCTTAAATTGGTTTTAGGAGAAAGTGATTTGAGGGTTTCAAAAATGAGTTGAATGGTTTGTTCCACATCATTTCTATGAATCATTTCAACGGTAGTATGCATATAACGCAAAGGCATGGAAATTAATACACTTGGGCAGCCATCGTTGGCATAGGCAAAGCTATCGGTATCGGTACCAGTGCTTCTGCTTACTGCACGCATTTGTAGTGGTATATTATTTTTTTCAGCCACTTCTTCTACAAAATGCAGTAATTTGTTGTGAACAGCAGGTCCATAAGTAGGTGAGGGGCCTTTGCCGCAAGCAACATCTCCTTCAATATTTTTATTTATCATGGGTGTTTGTGTATCGTGGGTAACATCTGTAATAATAGCAATATCGGGCTTAATTCTTCTTGCAATCATTTCTGCACCACGTAAACCAATTTCTTCTTGTACTGCATTTACAATATATAAGGCAAAGGGAAGTTTTACTTTGTTTTCTTTTATTAATCTAGCTACTTCAGCTATCATAAATCCTCCAATTCTATTATCGAAGGCTCGGCCAATCCAATAATCATTAGTTAATTCATCAAATCCATCTACATAGGTAACTACTGCGCCAATATGAATGCCTAAAGCCTCTACTTCTTTTTTACTTCTTGCGCCGCAATCTAAAAATAGGTTTTCTACTTTTGGTTGATTTTCTTTTTGATCCCCATTAGTCATTCTGGTATGAATGGCCGGCCATCCAAATACTGCTTTAATGGGTCCTTTTTTTCCATGAATAAGAACCCGCATAGAGGGAGCAATTTGATGATCTACGCCACCATTTCTTTTTAAATAAATTAAACCCTGATCGGTAATATAATTTACATACCAACTAATCTCATCTGCGTGCGCTTCAATTACTACTTTAAAAGATTCATTGGGGTTAATAACACCAACGGCGGTTCCATAGCTATCGGTAAATGTTGTATCTGTGTAATTTTTAATATAGTTCAGCCATAGTTTTTGCCCGCTTGTTTCAAACCCAACCGGGGAAGGGGTATTGATATAATTTTTTAAGAAAGTCATGGATGCTTCTGGTAGCATTGTTTTTGTTTTTGATTTTTTTTCTTTCGACATAATATTCAATTTAAATGTTTAAAATAAAGTACTTAAAATACCGCAACAGGCTTTTACAAGCATCAAACCATCAATTATAATTAAATAATACATAATACTTTGTCTTTTGTGCATAGAATAGGCAACAGCAATTATAAGTATAAAAGGAATAGCATTAAAAATAATACGAATAGCACTAAAATGATGTGTTATTGTATACAATAAAAAAGTACCGAACCCTATAATGCAAAGTGGAATAAGTACATAAAAAATAGTTTTTCGCAAACCTACTCTTACTACAAATGTTTTTAATTGTTGATTATAATCCGTGGCATAATCTTTTATATCAAACATAATACACAA
>JAGWPI010000244.1 GCA_028877005.1 Bacteroidota bacterium
GATAAAAAACAGGCAGATGTTTATCTAAAAGCCGATCAAGTTTCGCTAGCCATTGGCCGAAGAGGCGTAAACATTAAATTAGCTTCTGAACTAACCGGTTATACATTAGATGTGTTTAGAGAAGATGAAGAAAAAACAGATGAATTTGATATTGATTTAGATGAATTTAGCGATGAAATTGAACCTTGGGTAATTGAAGCATTTAAAAAAGTAGGATGCGATACAGCCCGCAGCGTATTAAATTTAAATGAAGATGAATTAGAAAGAAGAACTGATTTAGAAAAAGAAACCATTACAGAAGTAAGAAGAATTTTACAGGCTGAATTTGACAATGATGAAGCATAATGTTTGTTCACTAAACATGTTTAAAAAATGTTTATGAAAAAAACATTGCGCATTTTAAAGCAACATATTAGGCTATAAACGGTCTTATATATACATTTGAACGTTGCCTTTAACAAAAAGGCACGTATGGATTAAATAAAACGGAATGTCAGAACTGAAATTACCACGATTATTAGCAGCAGCCAAAGAATTTAATGTTGGTCAGGACACTATTATTGATTTTTTGGGGAAGAAGGGTTTTAATAAAGATGAACTGAAACCAACAGCCAAATTGTCGGTTGAAATGTATCTTGCCCTTCAGGCCGAATTTCAAAGCGATAAACAAGCTAAGAATAAAGCCGATCAAGTAGAAATACCCAAAATTACCCCTTCTGAACCCCGAAAACGAAAGGATGAAGAAGAAGTAAGTTTTAAAAAGGATGAAAAAAAATCTACCCCAAAAGAAGAAGCAAAAGAACCGGTAATAGAAGTTGAAACAGAAATTACGCCAACAGAATCAGCACCCATAGAAGTTGCCCCCGTTGAAACGCTACCCAACAATCCTGCACCTGTTGAAGAAATACACGCCCCTATTGAACAAGCAGAACCGGAAGCTCCGGTTGCTGAAACACCCACACAATCTGACTTTATAAAATTAGACGTTCCCGAAATTGAAGGGCCTAAAATAATAACCAAAATTAATTTAGACGCTATCGAAAATTCTACCCGACCCAAAAAATCGGCTAAGAAAAAAGAAGAACCTGCACCAATAAAAGTTGAAACACCTACACCTGTTTCAATACCTTCTAAACCGGAGGCCACAATTGTTGCCCCCATTGAAGAACCACCAATTGAGCAAGTTGCAATACAGCAACCCATACAAACTGAAGCAAGTATACAACCTAACCCTCCGCAGCAAGAGGGTACACCCATTATTGAAAATATTGAAGTGGAAAAATTAACCGGCCCTAAAATATTAGGGAAAATACAATTACCCATAGATAGTGATACCCGGCCTAAGCCCACTTCACGCGAAGAAAACAGGAAACAACGCAAACGCATACCTCTCAACAAAGTAGGTGGCAATCAACCTGGTGGACAATTTAATAGAGAGCCTAAACCTACCGGCAATCCACGTCATGGCAATCCAAACACAAGTGGAACTGTTACTGCAGGGGGCACACCGGTTACAGGTCCTAACCGCCCTATACAACCGGCTAATAATCGTAATAATCAACCACAAACTGGTGGCGGCGCACAAGGAGGCAGCAATAGAAACAATAACCGACACACTCCCCATCAAAGAGGTGGAGGTGGTGCAAATCGCGACCATAGAAAAGATGAAAAAGAAATTGACGCAAAAGATATTCAGGAAAAAATAAAAGAAACACAAGCCAAATTAGCCGGAGCCGGTGGGCGTGGCAAAAGCCTCAAAGCAAAATATCGCCGTGCTAAACGCGATGAAGCTGCCGAATCAATGGGCGAATTATCAGAAGATAATAAACTACAGGTTACAGAATTTATCAGTGTAAGTGAGTTAGCCAATTTAATGGATGTGAGCTTTGCAGATGTTATTGGTAAATGTATGAACCTTGGCATCATGGTTTCCATCAACCAACGCCTCGATGCGGAAGTAATTGAATTAGTAGCCGGTGAGTTTGGATATGAAGTGGAATTTATTGGTGTGGATGATGTGGATGATTTAAATGAAGAAGAGGAGGAAGAAGAAGCACAAAATTTAGTTAGTCGACCCCCAATTGTTACCATTATGGGACACGTTGACCACGGTAAAACCTCCTTACTCGATTACATAAGAAATGCCAATGTAGTTGCCGGCGAAGCGGGTGGAATTACCCAGCATATTGGTGCTTATGAAGTAACCTTACCTGAAAGTGGTAAACACATTACTTTTTTAGATACCCCCGGACACGAGGCATTTACCGCCATGCGTGCCAGAGGCGCAAAAGTTACCGACATTGCCGTAATTGTTATTGCAGCCGATGATGCAGTAATGCCACAAACTAAAGAAGCCATCAGCCATGCACAAGCTGCCAATGTGCCCATGATTTTTGCTATTAATAAAATAGATAAAGAAGGTGCTAATCCACAAAAAATATATGAACAACTATCCAATATGAATATATTGGTAGAAGAATGGGGTGGCAAATTTCAAAGTCAGGAATTAAGTGCAAAACAGGGTCTCAATGTAGATTTACTATTAGAAAAAATATTACTGGAAGCAGAACTTTTAGATTTAAAAGCCAACCCAAATAAAGAAGCATCCGGTTCTATAATAGAAGCAACCTTAGATAAAGGTCGGGGCTATGTAGCAACCATCTTGGTTCAAAATGGCACTTTAAAACAAGGCGATATTATTGTAAGTGCACAATACCATGGCCGTGTAAAAGCCATGTTTAATGAAAGAAATCAAAAAATTACAGAAGCACCACCTTCTACACCGGCAGTTATTTTGGGTTTAAATGGAGCTCCACAAGCCGGTGAAAAGTTTAAAGTATTTAAAGATGAGTCAGAAGCAAAAGAATCGGCCAACAAACGAGCCCAATTAATGCGAGAACAAGGATTGAGAGCAAGGAAACACATTACCCTCGATGAAATTGGACGACGTTTAGCATTAGGTAACTTTAAAGAACTGAATATTATTATTAAAGGTGATGTGGATGGATCAATTGAAGCATTGAGCGATTCACTTCAAAAACTTTCTACTGCTGAAATTGCGGTGAATGTGGTTCATAAAGCTGTTGGTCAAATTTCTGAAAGTGATGTATTATTAGCAACTGCATCAGATGCCATTTTAATTGGCTTTAATGTTCGTCCTTCGGCTCAAGCGGCACGTTTGGCACAAAACGAGGGGGTTGAAATTAAAATGTACTCTATCATATACAATGCTATAGAAGAGGTTAAGAGTGCTATGGAAGGTATGTTAGAGCCAAAAATTCAGGAAAAAGAAGTAGCTACTGTTGAAGTAAGGGAAGTGTACAAATTTGATAAAGCCACTGTTGCCGGTTGTTTTGTTTTAGAAGGACGAATTAAAAGAGATGCAAAAATTAGGTTATTTAGAGATGGTATTTTAATTTACCCTCGCCAGGAAGGAGCATTTGCAGAATTAGGCAGTTTAAAAAGATATAAAGATGATGTAAAAGAAGTTCCCTCTAATATGGAGTGCGGATTAACCATTAAAAATTATACCGATTTAGCTGTTGGAGATACTATTGTAGCCTATGAAGAAGTAGAAATTAAACGTACCTTATAATCATATATTTATATATTTACAGCTAGTTTGCTTCAGGTTATATTGCAGCGATGCCCGCCTGAAGCAAATTTTTTTGTTAAAAGCACATACAGTGTGCAGTTTCACACAGTTTAGAAGTACTTTTGAAACAAGTTTTTCAAAAAATATAATCATTGGTTGCTCAGTAAATCAACACATAACAGCCTTATAGATGATACAAGCAGATAAAAATTATGAAACAGTTTTTAATAGTTAGTATTCTTTTTATTTCGGTAACTACCACCATACATGCACAAGTACAAAAAGTGGTAGCCGATAAAATAGTTGCCCAAGTTGGCGATAAAATTATATTGCGATCAGATGTAATGAATGCTATTTCAGATGCTAAACGCCAAGGACAGGAGGCTTCTTTACCACCCCACCCTGAATGTGCCTTTTTAGAAGCACAACTTATTCAAAAAGCATTAGTATTACAAGCTGAAAAAGATTCATTAGTAGTATCTGATGAAGATTTAGATGCCGCCTTAGACAATCAAATCAGAGGTTTTATTAGAGAATATGGTTCAAAAGAAGTATTGGAAGAAATTGCCGGTAAAACCATCTATCAAATTAAAGAAGATTTTAGGCCTGCGTTCCGCGATAGGAAATTAGCAGACCAAATGCGCAATAAAATTTTAGAGAATGTGAAAGTAACCCCTAATGAGGTAAAAGCTTATTTCGATAAAATTCCAAAAGATAGTTTACCATTTTTTGAAAGCGAAATTGAGGTAAGCCAAATTTTAGCTCAGCCTAAAGCGAATAAAGAAGTAGAAGATTATGTATCGAAAGATTTGTATAGTTACAAAAAACAAGTGGAAAGTGGACAAAAGCGATTTGACCAATTAGCTAAATTATATTCAGATGATATAGAAACGGAAAAACAAGGTGGATTATTACA
>JAGWPI010000245.1 GCA_028877005.1 Bacteroidota bacterium
CAAAATAACAATGTTATATTTGAATCAGCAATTCCTACTTCAACAACAATGAAATTGCATAATGCAGTTTTGCCATTTGGTATTACTATAATTTACTATCAAGAAAACAATTGGTTTGCAGAGGCTAATTCAATATATACAATCAATGAGCAAAAAATAACCGATATCCCTGTCACTATTCAACCACTTGAAAAAACGATTGAACAATGGGATCGAGATAATACGGGCCCCAACAAAATTATGATGATAGCTGATGCAGATATAATACAAACCATTCAAAAAGAAATAGAACCGCAATTTAAAGACACATTAAACATGTTTACTTCAAAACCTATTTATCTGGAAGCAATGCAATATGACTCCTCAAAAGCAAAAGCTGTAGCCAGATTAATTCAAGAATATCATATTACAACGGAAGAAATTATTACAATTGGAGATAATTTTAACGACATGGAAATGATTGCCATGGCAGGCACCGGTGTTGCTATGGGTAATGCTCCTGATGCAGTAAAAGCAATTGCCAAATATGTAACGGATACTAATAATAACGATGGTGTTGCTAAAGCTATACAACATTTTATGAAGCATTGGTTTTAATTAAATTACAATATGCAAATAGAAAAAAATACTTGTTTACAACTATATAATACATTCGGCATTAATGCTATAGCAGAAAATTTTGTTATCGTTGAGAAAATAGATGACATTATTAATATATATGATTTAATGAAGCAATTTCAAGAATGGCATATTTTGGGAGGTGGCAGTAATATTTTAATCACAAAAAACCTAATGGGTATAACAATCTATAACCAACTAAAGGGTATAAATATTATTGATGAAACTGATACAACAGTTTTAATAAAAGCCGCAGCAGGGGAAAAATGGAATGATTTAGTTCAATTTTGTTTACAAAATAATTTGGCAGGAATTGAAAATTTAAGTTTAATTCCGGGTAGTGTTGGTGCAGCACCCATTCAAAATATTGGCGCATATGGTGTAGAGCTAAAAGATGTATTAGTATCAGTTGATGCCTATTTTTTTGATGAGCACAATTCAATAACACTTACAAACAAAGAATGCAATTTTGGATATAGAGATAGTATTTTCAAACACAAACTTAAAAACAGAATTATGATTACCTCCATTACCATTAGGTTAAATAAAACGCCTAAGTTGGTAATTGGTTATGGCACATTACAACAACAATTAGAAAAAATGGGGATTGTACATCCTACCATTCAACAAGTAGCAGAAGCAGTTAATATCATACGAACCAGTAAATTACCCAATCCGGCCATAATTGGTAATGCAGGTAGTTTCTTTAAAAATCCAACCATTTCAAAATTTAGATTACATGTTTTAAGTGAGCAATATGCTGACATACCTGGCTTTGCATTAGATGATATGAATTTTAAAATTTCCGCTGCTTGGTTAATTGAACAAGCCGGATGGAAAGGTAAAAGAGAAGGAAATGTTGGCTGCAATCCATTACAATCTTTAGTATTAGTAAATTATGGTGGTGCCACGGGTAAAGAAGTATATACATTTTCAGAGAAAATTGTACAATCAGTAAAACAAAAATTTGGAATTGAGTTAGAAAGAGAAGTAAATATTTGGTAAAAAGTTAACGAATTACCAAAACTGACCCTGAACGTAAAGGTGTACCATTTTTTAAATTAATAATATAATAATAGGTTCCAATAGGAATGGGTTTGCCATGAATAGTACCATCCCATGGTGTTCCATAGCCAATTGAGTGAAATATTATTTGCCCATTTCTATCAAACACACTTACATTTGCAGTTGGGTAAGTATATAAATCTTTTATTTCCCAAAAGTCATTGATGCCATCGCCATTAGGAGAAAAAGCATTGGGTACAGATATTTTATTGTATACTCTTATAAAAACTTTACTATCAGATTCTCCACATCCCTGCTGTGAAACTACATGTAAAATATAAGTAGTATCAAAAGTAGGATATACATATGGGTTTAAAATATTTGGATCTGAAATATTATGATTGGGCGTCCAAAAATATTGTATATCATCACCTTCAACCCTACCATTTAACTGTACCTGATCACCTTCAAAAATGGTTAAATTTTTTCCGGCATCAGCCTTTGGCAAGTGTAATACGTTGATCATTACACTATCCATTCTGCTGCAGTTGCCATTACTAACAGTTAAATAATACAAAGTACTATCTGCAGGTGTTGCAGTAGGCTCAGGTATTGAGTCAGAAGTTAAATATTTATTGGGGGTCCATTTATACTTTTCACCTCCACTCCCTCTTAAAACCACACTACTTCCTGCACAAATAGTTTGTGAGGGGCCAGTATTAGGTAACGGAATTGGGTTTACATTTATGTAAATTGAGTCTTTATTTAAACAACCAATATCTGTTGTTGCATTTACATAATAATTTCCACTGTTTTGAGGTGATAAGTTTTGAATAATAAAATTTGCCTGAGTACTTTGAAACCCATTAGGGCCTGTCCATAAAAACTGTTTAGCAACGCTGTTTGTAGTAACTTCTAATAGATCGCCTATGCAAGCAGCACCATTGGTTTGTATATTGATAGCTGGTTTAGGCTCAACCCCAATGTTAAAAGTATTAGAAGCCACCCTACAGGCAGAAAGTTGAATGTTATTACCCTGTGCAACTACTACCCTATACTGGTAACTACCTGCCGGAGTTGGTAAACGAACATATGTATTATCAGTTGCGCCTGAAATATCTTGCCAATTTCCATTATTGAAAGTTTGCCATTGGTATTGTGTATTGTTATATCCTGAAGAGACTGAACTACTGAGTAATATATTATTTTTATATGTATCGCATATGTTGGTGGATGTTTGTCCGTTTGTGGTAAAAACGGTAATTAAAGGTCCACAAGGTCTGAAAGTGATATCATCTAAAGCCAAATCATTACCACAGCCACCTGGTGCATTATTCCGCATTCTAATAACAACACTGTTTGCATTTACAGGCGTTGAAAAGTAAAATCCATATTGCCGCCAAGTTGGGCTTATTGAAGTGGGAATATTGCCGGTTGAATATTGTTGCAATATTGTACCTGTTGTAGTTTCAATACTAAAGGTTACATTGGCAAGAATGGGATTTCCATTACAGGCAGTGCCGGTATTTAAATTCAGAATCCAAGAGGCAAACTCATAGGTAGTACTGGCACATAATCCTTTTACTGTATCTACATAAAAATCACCTGGATCGTATGATGCATTAATAAGCATCATATAACCATTCACATCGTTAGGGGTATGATCTTGCATTAAATTAAACCAGGTATTTCCAAAACATCCACTAGTTGAATTTGCAATTGTATAGTATCCATCTTTTGGACAATCACCAGGTATATAGATGTAATTGGTAGTACCAAAAGGCAAAGACGGTCCTGGATTATTGCCACTACCAAATGTAATATTAACAACCGGATCGCCCAAACTGCCGGAACACAACTGTGATTTTACTTCACTTGCAAGGATAAAAATAAAAAAAAAGAATACAAGTGTTTGTTTGTACACAGTAATCAATTTGGTATATGAAAAAAAGGACTTAATTAAAATCATCTTCATTCAAATCATCCACGTCACCAAAATTCATAGTATTTAAATTCATAATA
>JAGWPI010000246.1 GCA_028877005.1 Bacteroidota bacterium
AAAGCGTGTTGTTATTTCAAAAAGTGACTCAAATTATAGAAAGGCAAAGGGCTTTAGATTTTTTAAACTACTTTTTTTTAGGTTCCTGAAGGATGTAATACTATTGTTGGGAGGAATTTTTTCTGCCGCTTTTGGGCTAAAGGGTTTTTTGTTGCCCAATAAATTCATTGATGGTGGTGTAACCGGCATTTCATTATTAATGGCGGCATTAACACATTTACCTATTTATTTATATATAATTATTATTAATATTCCTTTCATTTTAATGGCATTTAAAGTTATCAATAAGGTTTTTGCCATTAAAACTACTTTTGCTATTGGTGGCTTAGCTATGTGTTTGGCTTTTATGCAATTTCCTGTTATTACAAAAGATTATTTATTAGTGGCAGTATTTGGTGGATTTTTTTTAGGGGCAGGCATAGGCTTGTCTGTTCGAGGTGGTGCAGTAATTGATGGTACAGAAATTCTAGCCATTTTCTTAAGTAAAAAGTTTAGAACAACTATTGGTGATATTATTGTAGTTATTAATGTGCTTATCTTTGCTTCTGCTGCGTATCTCTTATCCATTGAGGCTGCCATGTATTCTCTCATCACGTATTTAGCTGCTTCTAAAACACTCGATTTTATTGTTGAAGGAATAGATGAATATATTGGTGTAACCATTATTTCTCCCCATCATGAAACGATAAGACAAATGATTATTCATACAATGGGAAGAGGTGTAACCGTTTATAGCGGCAAACGTGGTTTTGGCAAAAATGGTGAAACTAAAGAAGTAGATATTATATATACTGTTGTTACTAGATTAGAATTGAATAAATTAAATGCCGAAATTGAAAGAATAGATTCAAATGCATTTGTTGTAATGAGCAGTGTGAAAGATACCAAAGGAGGTATGATTAAAAAAAGAAGTGTTTAAATATCTGCCAATCAATTACAATTGTAACAACATTTTCAGTTTTTTTAAAAAATATTTTGTAATTATTCAATCACAATATTCGGTCATTTTTGTTATCAATTTGGGCTAATTAAATATACAATAATGGGTAAAAAAAAAGATATAGATAGCTATCAATTTACTGCAGAAACATTAAAATTAAGCCAATTAATGAATTTGCCTGTAGAACACGATTTTGATGATATTGTTTTGCTAGCTGCCCAAATTTGTGTAACCCCTTATGCTATGATTTCCTTTTTAGATAATCAACAACAATTTATTAAAGCTGCAGTTGGTATCCCTGTTCAAGCCATCCCATTGAGCGAGAATAATTTTTGCTATCATACAATATTGCATAATCAAATATTTGAGGTGGAAGATGTTACCCAAGAAAGAAAATTTTATCTTAATTCCTTTGTAACAAATACACCGTTTGTTAAGTACTATGCAGGAATTGCTATTACTACAACAAATGGGCTTAAAATTGGAACATTATGTGTAATGGATACAGTTCCAAGAAAATTAACATCTCAACAACACAATGCACTAATAAGCCTAAGTAGTCATACCACGCATTTGTTACAGTTACGCCTGCAAATGAAAACATTGGCTAACCAAATTAGTTTTTTTGAGCAGGCTTTTTTACAATCTACTGTTAGCACACAAATACTCGATAAAAATGGTTGGTGTGTAAAAATAAATAAAAAATTATCTGAATTATTTGGTGTAAATGCAAATGATATAGAAGACGGGAAATATAATATTTTCAAAGATGGAGAAGTAAAAAAACATGGTATTGATAAACTGTTGAAAAAAGTATATAAAGAAAAAAGTATACAAAGTTGGGAGGTTTTTTTTGATATTGGTTATGCTTCCGATTCTCAAAAATTTCCTGTAAGATCTCGAAAGCCTAAATGGCTTTTCAATACTGCATATCCGGTTCTCAATAAACTTGGCGAAATTGAAAATGTTATTATTCAGCACCAAGATATTACCGCACAGAAAGAAGCTAATGCGCGGTTACAAGAAAGTGAAGATAATTTAAAAAATATTTTTAACTCTTCTCCGGTAGCATTGCTGCTTTCAGATACCAATACTGAATTAATTGTAATGGTTAATAGGGCAGTAGAACAGTTAATTGGACTACCTGCTAAAAAAATTATTGGCAAACCCGTTGCTCATTTTTTAGCGAATAAAGAAGATAAAAAAAACTATACCGCTTCTATTATAAATAATGGTAAAGTTCGGAATATGGAAGTAGAAATAATTAAATGTGATAATACAAAAATAACTTGTTATGCATCAGGTGATGTTATTCAAATGCATCAGAAAAATATGTTTTTAACGGGAATTGTGGATATTACAAATTTGAAGGAAGCCCAATTAGCATTAAAGCAAAGTGAAATTAAATTCAAAAATTTAATAGAAGACTTACAAGTTGGTTTATTAGTCATGAATCAAAAATCAGAAATAATATTATTTAATAAATCAGCTTGTAGTTTATTGGGTTTATCTGCTGAATCTTTAATGGGTAAAAAACCTGATGATAGTATTTGGAAAATAATTCGTGAAGATGGTTCATTTATGCCATTTCATGAGTTTCCTGTATTTATGGCAATAGAATCATTGCAACCTATTCATAATTGTACAATGGGGGTTTATAGACCTTTAAATCATGACTGGATATGGTTATTAACTGATGCCATTCCTATTTTAGATGATCAAAATAAATTACTGCAAATTATTTGTACATTTAGTGATATCACAGAAAAAAAACAAATAGAAAAACAATTACAATCTCAGCAAATTCGCGAACAACAATTAATTACGGAAGCTATTATACAAAGTCAGGAAGAGCAGCGGGAGGAAATGGGGAGAGAGTTGCATGATAATATTAATCAACTTTTAGCGGGTGCAAAAATTTATTTAGATATGGCAGTTAAAAATCAGCCCATGATGAATGAATTACTGCCAAAAAGTATGGCAATACTAGATAAAGCCATTCAAGAAATTAGAAAAATTAGTAAAATGCTGGTTGCTCCTTCATTGGAGGAAGATAGCTTACAGATGTTGGTGAAAGATTTAGTAAATGCCATGAATAATAATGGCACCGTTGTATTTAAATTCTTACATCAAAACTTTGTTGAAGAAGGTTTAAATAAAAATATAAAATTAGTTTTATATAGAATTATACAGGAACAAATGAATAATATTTTAAAACATGCGCATGCAACAGAGGCAATTATTGAACTTTCTTCTGAACAAGGTTATGTGAATCTTATTTTAAATGATAATGGTAAAGGTTTTGATACATCTAAAAAGCCTAAAGGTATTGGGCTGAGAAATATTGCGAATAGACTTTTGTTATACAATGGTTCAATGGTATTGGAATCTTCTCCTGGTAATGGTTGTAAATTAAAAGTGAATATTTTTACTGATAATGAATTTGTTGATTAATTATCATTTATTGTTGTATTAAAATGCTTTCAATAAAGTTAAGTATACAGGGTAATGATCACTATACCCATTTCTAAATTGTAATCCATTCCAAGTGCGCATAGGATAACCTTTATACTTACCTATATTTTCAGTTAACAATGCATGATCATAAATACCACTTTTATAGTAAAAAAATCCATCCTGTTTTTTATTCATCCAATTTTGCGATAACATAATCTGGTCAAATAATGCCCATGCATCTTGAAATGCCAGTGTTCCAACTCCTTTTTTATAAAGCATATAAAAGGGATTGTATAAATCCATTCCTCCCACTTTTTCAGTTGCACCTAAAAATTTAGCAATGCTTTTGTTGGTTGGATTGTCATTAAAGTCTCCCATTACAATAATTTTTCTTTTTAAATCTAATTGTAAAATGCTGTCTATGTGGTTTTTTAATTTTTGTGCTGCAACATATCTAGCCGTTTCACTTACCTTACTTCCTCCGTATCTTGATGGCCAATGGTTTACATAAATATCTACCAGTTCACCATCTAACCAACCTTCTACCCATAAAATATCTCTAGTATATCTACTAAACTTGCTTTTTTCTGGTAACCAAATTTGGAGTGCTTTGCTTTGTAATACTTTAAAATAACTTGGTTGATAAATTAGAGCTACATCTATACCTCTGTTATCTCTGCTATCATAATGTACAAACGAGTAATTAGCACTTCTTAGTTTAGGATGATTGGTAATATCATTGAGTACTGTAGCATTTTCAATTTCTGCAACACCAATAATGGCCGGTAATATTACCTTATTTTCTGTGCTGCTATTTG
This sequence comes from Bacteroidota bacterium, assembly GCA_028877005.1. Classification (GTDB taxonomy): domain Bacteria; phylum Bacteroidota; class Bacteroidia; order Chitinophagales; family Chitinophagaceae; genus Hydrotalea. Next base: position 4,216 of record JAGWPI010000246.1, read on the forward strand.
TGATATCTGCAAAAACGGTTGCTATGTTATTTAATTTTTTTGTATATATATCACTAGTGTATTTTCTTTCACCATTTGGGGTAAAGGATGCATCATCATATATTTTACTTGGAGTTGTGTCATAAAAATTTTCTACATTATAAAATACGATGGTAGCAGTTTTATAAATATTTTTTTGTTGGGCATTGCAAAATATTCCCAATATAACGAATAGAATATAAACAGTTTTCATTTTTACACTTTTATGCTTAAAATAAAAATATTAAAAAATCATAAAAATTATTTAAAAATTATTTAAATTTATTTTCTGATTAGGGACATTGTGGTATTGCGGATGAATGGTTTTGTGTGTTAGGTGAGTGGATAAAACTACTTTTCTAAAATACAATATCTATATGCATTATGTTTTACTTTTTGTCTGTTTGGTTGCAGCTATAGTGCTAAATGGTCAACCAATTTCAGATACCCTTAAAAAATCGGAAGATGTTTATTTACAGCAATTACGTCAACAAACTGCTGATGAAATTGCAATAGTAGTGGTAGAGGATGCCACATTAGATGGCGAAAATTTGCAATCCTATGCATCACTGCTTTGGGCGGGGAAAGATCCATTTTATTCTGCAGCTGCATTTAATTGGAGTATTGCCCGTTTTAAAATGCGCGGCTATGCCAAATCTTTATTCACAAATTATTTAAATGGTGTTCCACTTGAAAATTTGTCTAATGGCAATGTGTTGGTTAATTTTTGGATAGGATTAACAGACGTATTTAAATCAAGAGAAGTAGTATTAGGGTTGCAGCCTAACACATTTTCTTTTGGTAATCTTGGAAATGTTATTAATATTCAAGTTAATCCTATTCAGAATGCCCAACAAAATATAATTAATGTGGCTATAGCTAATAAAAATTATGCATATAGAAATAGTTTCACGCATTATAGTGGGCAATTTAAAAATAAATGGGCATTTGTATATAGTATTGCATGGCAAGGTGCCAAAGAGTCTTATGTGCCCGGAACACATATGAATAACCTATCTTTTTTTGGTGCAGCTAATAAATATCTTTCATCTAAACACATGTTATCATTTAATTTCTTAGCTACTTCTTCAGTAAATGGTTTAGCTGCTGCAACAACAATTGAATCTATTCAATTAACCAATAATCATTATTATAATCCAAATTGGGGCTATCAACAAAATCAAAAGCGGAATGCTGTTGTATACAAAAACACGCAATCACTTTTATTAACCAGTTACCAATGGAAAATTCATCAGCAAAGTGTATTAAACATAAACGGACTTTTTAGTGTTGGATTACAAAAAAACAGTGGTATGGATTGGGTAAATGCGCCGGACCCACGACCGGATTATTATCGCTATTTACCCTCATTTCAAACTGATACTAATTTACAGTTAGAGGTAAAAAATCGGATAGAAAATAATCCTTCTATTTTACAAATGAATTGGGCAAATTTTTATGAGGTTAATAAAAATAGTCAAGAAGTTATTAAAAATGTGAATGGAATAATTGGTAATTCTGTTACAGGGTTACGAAGTCATTATATAATTAGAGATAATCAGGTATTAAATACTGCTTTCGCTCTATCACCTTTGTTTCATACTGTTTTTTTAAATAATTGGCAGTTGAATATAGGCGGTCATATTCAGTATCAACAAAGTCATTATTTTCAAACTGTGAATGATTTATTAGGCGGTAATTTTTGGGTAAATTGGAATCAATTTGCACCACAAAATACTACCATAAATTCAGATGCCATTCAATATAATGTTTTGCAACCAAATCGTTTGGTGAATAAGGGTGAAAAATATGGCTATGATTTCCAAATGAATTTTTTAAAAGCCTCTCGTTTCTTTCAAATACTTAAGCAGTTTAAAAGATTTGATTTTTTTATTGCAGAATGTATGAGCTACATGTCTTTTTATAGAATTGGGTTTACTAAAAATGGGTTATTCCCACAAAATTCATTTGGCCGTTCTGCCAGAATTCATTTTTTGAATTATGCATTTAAAACCGGTTTAACTTACAAAATAAATGGTAAAAATTATTTTAGTGTAAACATTGCATCATTCTCTAATCCACCTTATTTTTCAGATGTATTCTTATCGCCCAAAACTAGAGCATCTATTCAGGATAATATAACCTCTACTCAATTTCAGGCAGTTGAAAGTAATTATCAAATAAATACCGAACATATTAAATTACGTTTTTCCGGATATGTAACAAACATAAAAAATGCTTTAAAAGTATATTCATTTTATGACGATGATCTGAAAGGCTACGTAAATAATGCATTAAGTAATATTAATGAAATGCACATAGGATTAGAGTTTGGTATTGAGTGGCGTTGGAATGATCACTGGCAGTTTGCTTCGGCTTATGCATTGTCTAATCATCATTATACCAATCGTCCTCAATCAATTATTACTTTTGATAATTCATCTGAAATAATTCAAAAAGAAATTGTTTATATAAAGAACTTTAAACTATCCGGTTCACCGCAGCAAACAATGAATATATCGGCCACCTATCGTCCTTCTCGTAAAGGTTTTATTACTGTATCAGGAAATTACTTAGCAGATAATTGGCTTAATTATAATCCCGTACGAAGAACTGCAAGGGCTGTACAAGGTTTAGATACTAAAAATAAATTATACACTTCAATAGTAAATCCACAAAAACTGCCCGCCTTTTTTACTATAAATTTATTTACAGGTTATCAGCTCACAATACCTTCTTCACATTGGTTAAAAAAACAAAATACAAGTATTTGGATTAGTGTGGGTATTACTAATTTGTTAAATAACAGTACAATTATTACAAGTGGATATGAACAAATGCGGTTTGATTTTGCAGCGCAAAATCCTCAAACATTTCCTGCTAAGTACTATTATGGTTATGGTATTCAATATTTTCTTAGTGCTAATTATAAATTTTAAAATTATTGTATGCTAAAAAATATTATATTAATTATTTGTATCGGATTTTTTGTTTACTTAGTACATAGTTGTAATAAGCCTTTTGATGCCCCTCCGGCCACTGATACTTTAAGTGTGAATACAACTACTACCATTCGCACATTAAAGCTTTTGCACGTAAAAAATAATTTTGAGCGTATAACAGATGATATA
>JAGWPI010000247.1 GCA_028877005.1 Bacteroidota bacterium
CATCGAATTGAAAAAACCGGCATTTTGGTTTCTTTACTTTTATTAAACTGTGAAGAAGGCTACAAAAAAAAACGAGCACCTTTAGAAATTATTCAGGATTTTTTTAATAAGCAAACCAATATACATGTTGAGCAGGAAAAGATTGATTTACTTTTTAGATTTGTTCAATACATAGAAAGGCAAGTAGTTTTATTTGATGCTTTAGAAGATGCTGCTTTTAAAGAAGTAAATGATATGCAAGGTAAAGGTACAGTTAAGCAGTTGTTAATTGAAGCAGAGCAAAAGCAGATGTTGGATGTACTTAAAAAGCGTATTAATGATTTTAGTATTCAATTAGTTCTTACTGCACATCCCACACAATTTTATCGAGGGGCAGTATTAGGTATTATTCATGATCTTTCCTCTGCTATTAATACCAATAATGAAAAGCAGATATACACCTATTTACAACAACTTGGCCGAACACCTTTTTTCCAACAGCAAAAGCCAACACCCTTTGATGAGGCAGTAAGTTTAATTTGGTACTTGGAAAATGTATTTTATCATGCAGCGGGTCGTATTATTACTTACTTAAAAGAAAATGCGCCAGATTTGTTAAATAATCATCATTCTATTATTAGAATGGGGTTTTGGCCAGGAGGAGATAGGGATGGAAATCCATTTGTAACAAGTGCAATTAGTTTGCAAGTTGCTAATAGCCTACGTGAAAGTATCATTAAATCTTATTACAGTGAAGTAAGGCGATTAAAGCGTCGTTTAACTTTTAAAGGGGTAGATGTTGCGCTAAGTAATTTAGAAAAAAGATTGTATGAAAATTTATTTGTTCCCGATCATGCATTTGATTTATCTGCACACGAAATATTAGAGGCGCTTCTAAATATTAGGCATCAACTCATATATGAGCATAATAACCTTTTTGTAAATCTGGTAGAATCATTTATTAATAAAGTGGAGTTATTTGGATTACACTTTGCTACTTTAGATATTAGACAGGATAGCAGTATACATGCCAAGATTTTTAATAGTATTTTACAACACACAGCATTACTTCCTAAAAATTATGCAGAGGCAAGTGAAATTGAGCAATTAAATATGTTGGCTAATATTACAACAACCATCAATTCATCTGTTTTAAAGGATGACGTACAAAAAGATACATTAGATATTATTGCTGCAATTCGTGATATACAGCATTTAAACGGCGAGGCGGGTTGTAACCGATATATTATTAGCCATTGCTTTAGTGCCATTAATGTAATGGAAGTTTTTGGTATGTTTTTGTTAATGGGGTGGAAGAAAGAAAATTTAACAATTGATATTGTTCCACTATTTGAAACCATTGATGATTTAAAAAATGCTGCTGCGATTATGGAAACATTGTATCAGCAAAATACCTATCGTTCACATCTTCAAAAAAGGCATAATAAGCAAACCATCATGCTGGGCTTTTCAGACGGAACAAAAGATGGCGGTTATTTAATGGCTAATTGGAGTATTTACAAAACTAAAGAAGCTTTAAATGCAATTTCTAAACAATATGGTATTGATGTAGTTTTTTTTGATGGCCGTGGGGGGCCGCCTGCAAGAGGGGGTGGTAAAACCCATCAATTTTATGCTTCTATGGGCAGCAATATATCTAACAAAGAAATACAACTAACCATTCAAGGGCAAACTGTTAGTTCTAATTTTGGCACTATAGACTCTGCTCAATTTAATATTGAGCAACTCATTCATGCCGGTATGTCTAATGAAATTTTTTCTGAAAATAAAGTTACTTTCCAAAATAACGAAGAACAATTAATGGAAGAAATTGCTGAAACCAGTTACAAGGCATATTTACAGTTAAAAAATCATCCTTATTTTATTGATTATTTGGTACATGTTAGTCCGCTAAAATTGTATTCTGAAACAAACATTGGCAGTAGGCCAACAAAACGGGGTGCCTCAAGTAAATTAACTTTAAATGATTTACGCGCAATTCCATTTGTTGGCTCATGGAGCCAAATAAAAATTAATGTTACCGGTTATTATGGTGTTGGATCTGCCTTACAGGCAGCTGAAAAAAATGGGAAATGGAATGAAATTAAAGCCCTATATCAACAATCATTATTTTTTAAAACATTGATTGATAATTGCGAAATGGCTATGCAGAAATGTTTTTTCCCATTAACTGCCTTCTTAGCTGACGATCCAAAATATGGCGAAATCTGGAATATGTTGTTTCAGGAGTATGAACTAACCAAAAAATATGTATTACTATTAAATAACAAATCTATTTTAATGGCTAATTATCCGGTAGATTTATTATCGATTCAAATGCGGGAGCGCATTGTGTTGCCATTAGTCACTATACAACAGTATGCCATTACTAAAATTAGAGAGTTGGAAAATTTTTCCACACAACTACCATTAAAGAATACGTATGAAAAATTAGCCATGCGTTGTTCATTTGGAATTATTAATGCTGGTCGAAACTCAGCCTAATGTAATACAATGGGGCTATTTTTAGAAGTAGCCCCTAACTTTTTTTTATAATTTGCATTAAATTAATCTACAATTATTTTGCAGTTAGTTTTGCGAAACTGCCCATTCATTGACAGAGTCAGTAATTATTGAATGTGGAGAATGCATGGTATTTAATTTTTTTACATCTAATATAAAAAAATAACAACTACTGATGACGAATGATAGACACATGGCAAAAAGGACAGCTACCGTTGCTTCCTCTTTTATCTGTAGATTGTTAAATGCCAAAGTGGTTGTAAAAATAGACATGGTAAAACCAATACCCGCTAATGTGCCCATACCAATAAATTGCAACCAATTTATTTTTGAAGGTAAATGTGCCAATTTAAAATATACCAATAGTTTACTTACCAAATAAATACCTAATGGTTTTCCAATTATCAAGCCAACTACAATACCAATACTGACTGGGCTAAAAAGATGGTTCCACAAATTTTCAGGAAGTAGAATGGCGGTATTGGCAAAAGCAAATAATGGAAGAATTATAAAGTTTACGGGAAAGTGAATAACTTTTTCAACACTAGTTAAAAATTGAACCGGTAATACTAATGCAACAAGAACACCTGTGATGGCTGCTTCTATACCTGAACGATATAAGCAATACCATAACGCTACCGGAATAACCACATACCAAAATACATTTTTTGATTTTGAAAAATTTAACAAGATTAATAAGCCATATAATATACAAGCAGCTACTAAATAAGTAAAGTTTAATGACCCGCCATAAAACAATGTTACAATTACAATTGCGCCTAAATCATCGATGATAGCCAATGCCATTAGAAATATTTTTAATTTTACAGGAAATCTTTTTCCTATAATTGAAGCAATGCCCAATGAAAAAGCAATATCTGTAGCTGTTGGTATGCCCCATCCAGACAAGTGTCCAGATGAACGATTGAAAAAAAAATAAAGGAGCGCAGGTACTAACATTCCTCCTAATGCTGCTCCAAAAGGCAATATTGCTTTTTGAAATGAGGATAATTCTCCTTCTAATAATTCTCTTTTAATTTCTATTCCCGCTAATAAAAAGAAGAAAGACATTATTGAAGTATTAATCCACTCTAGTAAATTTTTTGGTAATGAAATTGAAGTAATGAAAATATTTTTATGCCATAATACATGATAGCCAGGAATGGCATTGGCCAAAAGAATGGAGACTAACGTACTTGCAATTAATAAAATTCCTGTAATTCGGCTATCTTTTAATAGCAGTTGAATAGGGAGAATAGCCTTTTTTATTTTTTATACATAATAAAATAAATTTATATTCAATTTTATAAGAAAAATAAGGTCGGGTTTTTCAACCCCATCCTTTCAGGTATCCTTTCTCATGTTCATTACTCATACAAAAAATAATATTTTTTTATATTAATCTACATAGCCCAATACACCTGTTTCTGGTATATCTAATCCGGCAATTTCATCTGCTTCTTTTGTTCTTAGTGGAATTATTTTATTTAATAGTTTAAAAAATATATACATAGAAATAAAAACAAATACAAAACAGGTAATTGTGCCAATACATTGGGCAATAAATTGTTTGTAATCTCCATAAAAAAGCCCCTTCACCGTGCCGGGTACACCATTCCATCCGTCACCATAAGAGCCGTCTGCAAAAAGTCCAAGTGCTAATACCCCCCAAGCTCCATTGGCACCATGAACGGCAAATGCTCCTACAGGATCATCAATTTTTAATTTAGTATCTACAAAATTGTACACCAAAATTACCAGTACACCAGAAATTGCACCAATTATAACAGCTGAAATGGCTGTAACAAAAGCACAAGGCGCTGTTATGGCTACTAAACCTGCTAACATTCCATTGGCAACCATACCAGGATCTGCTTTACCTCCTTTTATATACATATAAAAAAGTGCCGCTATAGCTCCTGCAGCAGAGGCAAGCATGGTATTAACAGCAACAATGCTAATTCTTAAATCGCCCCCTGCTAAAGTTGATCCCGGGTTAAATCCAAACCATCCAAATGCCAAAATAAATGTGCCTATAATGGCCATAGGAATGTTATGACCCGGTATTGTTTTTACACTTCCATCTTTTCCATATTTACCATATCGTGGGCCAATAACAATGGCGCCAGCTAGTGCAGCTACACCACCAACCATATGTACAACTGATGATCCTGCAAAGTCAACATGGCCATGCCCTAAACCAAAATTAGTTCCTAAGGTAGATAACCAGCCACCACCCCATACCCAATTGCCAAAAAGCGGATAAACA
>JAGWPI010000248.1 GCA_028877005.1 Bacteroidota bacterium
AATGGCCACATTAATTCTTTGCAACTCTTGATATACAATTCTACCGGCACCTAAATTCAAATGCCCTACTTCACTATTGCCCATTTGCCCATCGGGCAAACCAACTGCCTCACCACAGGTTACTAAAGTTGTGTGTGGATATTTATTGTATAAGGAGGTTACAAAAGGTACATTGGCTTGCTGAATAGCATCAGTATGCTTATTTTTCCCAAGTCCCCACCCATCCATAATTATTAATATTGCTTTTTTACTCATAGCTACAAAGGTACTTAATTTGTTATTCCAACCTTAACTCCTAACTTTAACTTTCGTTAACATTTTATTTGGCATGTTTTTAGCACTGCTTAGGATATAAATTTAGCATTATGAAGAAAATTCTATTATTAATGGGCTTAGGAATGGTAATGGCATCTTTTACCTTACAAGGCGATATTTCAGATATAGTAAATGCACTTAAAAATGCTAATGCAGAAACTGTATCAAGTTACTTTGATAGTTATATAGATTTAACTTTACCTGGTAAAGAAGAAGTGAAAAATATTGGTAAAAACCAAGCAGGTATTGCACTTAGATCATTTTTTAACGAGGCAGGAATACATGGCTTTGAACTTACTTCACAAAGAGAAGCCGGCACAACCATGTATATGGCAGGAAAATTAAATGGGAAAAGTAGAGGTTATAACATTACATTATTATTACGAAACAAAGATGGCCGACATCAAATTATATCTGTCAGAATTAATTAAAGCCTTTATCGCCTTTCATTATAAGCCCTCACTAAATTTTGAGGGCTTTTTTTTTGAAACGCATTATATTGCCGCATGTTTAATTATGAAGATAGACTAAACCATTTAATTGCCGAGGCGCTAATGGAAGATATTGGCGAAGGTGATCATACTACACTTGCATGTATTCCTAAATCGGCCAATGGAAAAGCAGTTTTAAAAATAAAAGAACCCGGTATTTTGGCTGGGGTGAATATTGCTGAAAAAATTTTTCATTTTGTTGAACCAACTGCTATTTTTCTTCCATTGAAACAAGATGGGGCTTTAATGTTTCACGGTGAAGAAGCGTTTGAAATAACTGCATCAATTCATACTATTTTAAGTTGTGAAAGACTAGTGTTAAATTGTATGCAAAGAATGAGTGGAATTGCCACTTTGACACATGCTTTTGTAGAAAAAATAAAGGGTTATCATACTCAGTTATTAGACACTAGAAAAACTACACCCAATTTTAGATTGTTGGAAAAAGAAGCGGTTAGAATAGGTGGTGGCACCAACCACAGGTTTGGATTATTTGATATGTTAATGTTAAAAGACAATCATATTGATTATGCAGGAGGTATTAAAAATGCCATTCATTTAGCATGGGAATATGTTCAAGAAAAATATCCAAATTTATCCATTGAAATTGAAGCAAGAAGCCTAGAAGACGTAAAAACAATTTGTTCTGAAGGAAAAGGGAAAATACAAAGGATTTTATTAGATAATTTTACGCCCTCACAAATTAGCGATGCACTAAATATTATTCAACAACAATTTAAAACCGAAGCAAGTGGTGGAATAAATTTAAACAACATTGAAAGCTATGCAGCCACCGGAGTAGATTACATTAGTGTAGGCGGTTTAATACATCAAGCTAAAAGTATAGATCTAAGTTTAAAAGCTAAGTTGTAATGAGCAAAAAAAATAGAACAGACATAAGAGGTTTTGTATATAGTACAGATCCTACATTTCAGTTTGAACATGCAAATGAAAGCAGGGAAACACTTGTACCTCAAAAACAAAAACTAACCATTCATTTAGACACCAAACATAGGGGAGGTAAAACGGTTACTATTGTAAAAGGATTTATAGGCAGTGAGGAAGATTGTACTTTATTAAGTAAACAACTTAAACAATACTGTGGCACAGGGGGTAGTGCTAAAGATGCAGAAATTATTATTCAAGGAGATCAGCGTGATAAAATACTTTTATGGTTACAAAAAAAAGGCTATTCATTATCTAAAAAAACAGGAGCATGATACTGAATGCTACAGGTGCAGTTTACTATTTTTATGCATTGCTTTTTGCAATGGCATTTTTTACTTTATTTTATGGTATTATTAAATTATATAAAGAAGTTCAAAACAATGACAATGAGGGTATTAGAAGAGCAAAATTCATTCTCTTACTTTCTGTTATTGCTATGCTTTGTATAGCAGTTGTATCATTTTTTATTACAGGAAATATACCTATTTATTAGAGCTAATATTTATTCAATCAAATATCCAGATCTAACCGTAATCTTTCCTTTAAATCTTTTATTAAAGGATATTTTTCTACCATTTTCTCAAATCGTTGTTTACTATTCATAGTAAGCTGGTCAGGAATTTCATCAGTTAATGTATGTTCAACCAAAATTGTAAAACGAATACCACGGTTATTAAATGCCTGTTGAATAAAATCAGTTAATTGCATTTTTTCCTGCTCAATAAATTTTTGTTGAGTTAATGCTTGCACAGTTACAGAAAAACTTACTTCATCTATCAAGTTCAATTTTGCCATTTTTAAGGTACCAACGGTAGCCGGCTTGCCGCCATCTTTTTGTAATCTTTCGCAATATTCATTCCAGCAATTGGTTAATTTCTCAAAATTTAAATCTTCGGCATCTTTTACTTCTAACACATTCACATGCTCATTTACTTTAGCCCTTAAAATTTCTAACAAATTTTTTTTACTATCGTTAGCTGTACTTGGTTTAACTACTTTCTTAGGAGGAGCTGGCGGCTCCTCAACCTTTGTTTTAGGTAAGGATATGGGTGCAACTGTTGCAGGATGGGTATTTTTTTCAATGAAAAGTTTAGCTGCTGGCAAAGTAGATGTATAGCCTGCATTAGGAACTGTATATTGTGGTATTTTTTTTTGCTGAATAGCAATAGGGTTATCCGTTATTTTTTTTTTTACAATTGTACCTTGCTCAGAAGTTAATTGCAGCGCCTGTTGCAAGAAACTAAGTTTAATAAGGCACATTTCAACATGCAGCCTTTTATTACGAGCCATTCTAAATTGAATTTCAGCCTCATTCAAAATATTTAAAGCACTAATTAAATAGGAAGCAGAAATAGTTTCGGCAGTAGTGGCATATAATGTTTGTTTACCCTCTAATACATCTAATAAAACAGCAGCACGAGCATCTTTACACACTAATAAATTTCTTATAAAGGTGGCAAAACCATTCAATACCAAATCACCTTCAAAGCCTTTCTGGTTAATTTCTTCATACAAAAGCATGGCACCAGCCATATCTTGTTTATAAAGTGCCTCTAATAATTTAAAATAATAATCATCATCTAAAATGTTAAGATGTTCAACTGTATTTTGATAAGTGAGTATGCCATTAGTAAAACTAACAATTTTATCTAAAATGCTTAATGCATCACGCATACAACCTTCACTTTTTTGGGCAATAAGTTGTAAAGCTGTTTTTTCGGCAGAAACATTTTCTTTTTCAATAATTTCTTCTAAATGTTCAACAGTATCGTGTATAGTAATTCTTTTAAAATCAAAAATTTGACAACGAGAAAGAATGGTAGGTAAAATTTTGTGCTTTTCAGTTGTTGCTAAAATAAAAATAGCATAAGAAGGTGGTTCTTCTAACGTTTTTAAAAAAGCATTGAAAGCACTGGCCGTTAACATATGCACCTCATCTACTATATATACTTTATATTTACCGGCCTGAGGTGCAAAGCGAACTTGTTCTACTAAATTACGTATATCTTCTACAGAATTGTTGCTGGCAGCATCTAATTCATGAATATTCATTGAATTACCCGCATCGAACGAAACACAACTTGGGCAAGTGTTACAAGCCTCCCCTTCCGGAGTTGGCTGGATGCAATTGATGGTTTTTGCCATAATGCGGGCACATGTAGTTTTTCCTACTCCCCTTGGCCCACAAAACAAAAAAGAATGTGCAATTTGATTGTTTTTAATTGCATTTTTTAATGTTGTGGTAATATGCTTTTGCCCCACTACCATATTAAAATTTTGGGGGCGATACTTACGTGCCGAAACAATAAAATTTTCCATACAAATTGCAAGATAACAAATGCTGTTTCATTAGGTACGCTAAAAAAAGAAATTATACATAAATTTTAGCCTTCAGCACACCATTTCACCGAAAATCAACATAAAAAATTTATTTCCTTTAAACCAACAATACTAAAATCTATCTGATTGGGTAAATATTGAAACCATGCAACATCAAAAAGCAGGTATATACTTTATTGCAGTACTGTGTTTGGCGGTTATAATGGGATTTGTGGCAAATAATCATAAGGTAAATACCCAAGCATTTGCAAAGTTTCCATACGAACAAATGGGCTTTTCAAAGCAACAAGCAGCTGCTTATTTACTGAACAGATTTACTTTTGGCCCTACCCCCGGACAAGTAGATTCAGTAGCAAAACAGGGAATTGAAAATTGGTTTTACCAACAATTAGAAGGTAATGCTATGGATACTACCTTGAACAACAAATTAAACCAATTAGGTATAGATGCATTACAAATGCCTTTAGAAGAAATGGTAAATACTTACCCCACAAATGGGCAGGTTGTAGCATTAGCCAGAAAAATGGGTTTAATTGAAAAAGGGGATACATCAATTAGTAAATCTTCATATAGAGAAAAAATTAAATTTTTTATGCAGCAACAGGGATTTAAACCCATTGCTGATTTAGAACGACAATTAATTGTACAAAAAATTGTTCGAGCGGCTTATAGCAATAACCAACTACAAGAGGTTTTAACTGATTTTTGGTTCAATCATTTTAATGTGTCACTTACTAAACCGGCTTGTGCACCTTATATTTTAGCTTACGAACGTGATGCTATTAGGCCCCATGTGCTTGATCATTTTGATGCTTTATTACTGGCAACTGCAAAACATCCTGCTATGTTAACTTATTTAGATAATGCCAGTAGTGTAAGTAACAATAACCCAATGGAAGCAAAGCGAATAGAAAGATCAATGCAATTGAATACTACTAATGTTTCCTTCAAGAAAAATGCATCAGCAGGTTTAAATGAAAATTATGCTAGAGAGGTAATGGAATTACATACACTGGGAGTTGATGGCGGTTATACACAACAAGATGTAACTACTTTGGCTAAAATATTAACAGGTTGGACAATATATCCTATGTTTAAAAATGGACCGGCCTATCAAATGATAGAAAAAACATCGCCACAACAACTAGAAAAAAGAGGCTTTGTAATTGAACATGGCTTCATGTTTCGACCCAATAAACACGATGATAATCCAAAAACATTTTTGGGAAAATATTTCCCGGCTAATGGAGGCTATTATGAAGGGGTAACCGCTTTAGAATTGCTTGCCCATCACCCCTCTACCGCAAAATTTATTGCAACTGAATTAGCAAAACATTTTGTTAGTGATACACCATCAAACTCATTAATTCAACAAATGACTCAAACCTTCCTAA
>JAGWPI010000249.1 GCA_028877005.1 Bacteroidota bacterium
CCTATCCATTCTGAATTACCATCAGTATAGAATTTTTGTAGTAATGTTTCATCATTTATATGGCTATAGTTATTCAATTTCACAATATTAAAATAAGCTTTTTATTTAGATGCGTATTTGTGTTTAATCCATAAATTGCTTAAAAATATCTCTATGTCTTATGCAGTTTGTATTGTTAGCGTAGCACCCATTAGAAAAGAGCCATCGCATAAAAGTGAAATGGTTTCTCAATTGTTATGTTTAGAATCTGTACAAATAGTTGATACAGCTTTTAATTTTGTAAAAGTAAAATGTTTATATGATGGTTATGAAGGTTGGTGCCAATACTCCCAATTATTAGCCTTGGATTATTTACCCGAAACAACCGGTTGGCATCAATTACCGTTGAATGAAATGTTAATAAATCAACTTAGTATACGTGTTAGTATAGGTACACCCTGGCATAATAAAGATATTGAATTGCCTAACACAAATATTTCATTTAACAGTCAATCATATTCCGCTCCTTATTCATTTACTGAAGAAAATATAAAAAAAATTAGTACTGCTTTTTTGGGTACGCCTTATTTGTGGGGAGGTAAATCAATTTTTGGTATTGATTGTAGTGGATTTACGCAACAAGTATTTAAATTAATGAATATCCAATTACCTCGAGATGCTTATCAACAAGCAGCGTTAGGTTATAATATAGGATTTTTAGAGGAAGCAAAATGTGGTGACTTAGCATTTTTTGACAATGAAGATGGCTATATTACACACGTTGGCATTTTATTGAATGCCAACACCATCATTCATGCTTCAGGATATGTTAGAATTGATACTATTGATAATATGGGCATTATTTCACCAAGTCAAACGCAAGCTAGTCGTAGTCATCAACTAAGACTAATTAAAGGCTTTCATTGATTCCTAAAATTTATGAGTAAGTTAAAGCTAATGATTAAATAACATCTAAAGCTTTTACAAAAAAAGTACAAACCAACGGCAGTGCTAACCAAAAATAGGGCCGAACATCCGGAGAAATTAACATAAATATGATTAAAACTAAAGAAAGTAAAAATAGTATCCAGTATTTTCCGGTTGAAGTTTTCTTTTCCATTATAATAATTTTCGGCAAAAATAAGGATTCAGGAAGGGATAAATCAAAAAGTTTTGTGCCCTTTTTTACACAATGTTGGTTCCGGCCAATAAGCTAAAGGTAATGATTGCTAATACTATTAATGTTAGCACCATATAGAGTAAATCTTTTTCAATTAAAAAACCAATAAATGAAAAAATTATTCTTGCAATAGGGGTAAATATTAAAACCAAAACACCTAATTGAATGATTGCTTGTCCTTTCCATTCTTTTAACCCAATAATAATTTTTGACACAGAATTAAACATACTTTTATCACCAATAAATGTTGTATAGTGTGGTAAGTGCATTCCATGTTTATATAGATAAATGATTCCTCCAAATGCAACTATTATAGATGAAACAACAACGCCTAATCTTAATAGATTACCCATTGCATATTCTAAATCATCGTCTTGTAATATTTTGCGCATAAGCTTAAAATTTTTTTGTAAAGCCGTTGTACAACATTTCTAATGCAATTGCAATGATAACAAATGCAAATATATTTCTCAACCTACTGGTTTTTGCATTGGTTAAGAATCTAGAACCTAATAAAGCACCTCCTAATACACCCAAAGTAACCGGTAAACATAAACCCGGGTCAATATAACCTCTATATAAATATATACCTGCACTTGCAGCGGCGGTAACGCCAATCATGAAATTGCTGGTTGTAGTAGATACTTTAAAGGGGATTCGCATAATATTATCCATTGCCAAAACTTTTAAAGCACCAGAACCTACACCCAGTAGTCCGGATAGCAGGCCGGCACCTACCATTGTAAAGAATCCTCCTATTACATTTGTAACCGTGTATGCAATTTCGCCTTGTGGGGTAGGGTAAGTGCCATTTAATTTAAAAGTACGTGCTAATGCACTTTTATCGGATTGTTGAATAACTTCACTTTTCTTTTTTAAGGAGATATAGGCTGAGAATATAAGTATACCACCAAAAATAATAGCTATAGTATTAACAGGAGTATATACAGCCACATAAGCTCCCAAAACTGCTCCTGTAGTGGTAGCTATTTCGAGAAACATTCCTAATCTAATGTTAGTAATACCTTCTTTTACATAGGCAGCGGCTGCTCCGGAGGATGTGGCAATTACTGCTACTAGTGATGCGCCAATGGCATACCGTATATCTACTCCAAATAAAAGTGTAAGCATTGGAATGATAACAAAACCACCTCCTAAACCTGTTAATGAACCTAAAAATCCGGCTAAAAGTGAGCCCAAAAAAATAAGTAAAGTGAATGTTAGTATTGTCATTGAATTAATTAAAAATAAGCAATGAATTGTAATGGGGAGATTAATGATTAAATTTTGCTTTATAGCTTTTTATTGCATCATCTATAACTTTTAATGCTTTTGTTTTATCGCCAAACTCTTCTACAATAACATTTTTGTTTTCTAATTTTTTATATTCTTCAAAAAAATGGCGTAGCTCTTCAAAAAAATGAGGTGGCAATTCTTCAATATTATGATAATGATTAACACTAGGGTCTTTCGCTGCAACAGCAATAATTTTATCATCTGCATCTCCACTATCAATCATTTGCATTACACCTATTACTTTTGCTTCCATTAGGGTTAATGGGGTAACCGGTAAAGAAGTAATGACTAATATATCTAAAGGATCTTTGTCATCTCCATAAGTTTGCGGAATAAATCCATAATTCACAGGATAGTAAAAGGAAGAGTAAATGACTCTGTCTAATTTTAATAAACCACTTGGTTTATCAATTTCATATTTGCATCTGCTGCCTTGTGGTATTTCTATTATGGCATTTACAATTGTTGGAGCATTTTCTCCATAATGAACGCCATGCCATGGGTGAAGTACTGTTATCATGTTGAATGATTATCAATTATAAATTGCCGTTGAGTGTATACTTTAAATCAACCAGCCATTTTCCATTTGCAAAAATTACTTTTACTTTATGTGCCACGTTGTCATAAGAGTTGGCATAATTAATGATAGTTTCTGTAGGTGATATATCTTCTATACTATTAATATTCATTGATGCTGTTCGATACTGGTTTTTTATTTCTTCTGGTTTTGTTTTGTAGATTGCTGCTACTTTTTTTAATATAGCTATGTTTTCAGCATCTTGTAACATATAAAAATTGGCTTTTTTAAAATCGCCTTTTAAATAGGATTGTATAAATTCTCTTCCTGCATCAAAAGCATTTTCTGCAGGTGGATATTCCGAGTTAGAGTTACAAGAAAAAAATACCAGCGATAGAATAAATAATAGATATTTCATATTGATATAATTAAACAAAGTTAGGAGTTGATTATCATATAAATTTAGTAGAATATACCAGAAAATTGGATTTTGGACAAATACAGGTATATTCATTAGAATTGAAATGACTTGTTGTAGCTTGTAATTGCATATAATCTACTCCCTTTCATAAATTTCTACAAAAAAAGGTATGCTTTTAAAGCATACCTTTTTTTGTATATATAAATATGATTTATATTAATTGCCACCTCC
>JAGWPI010000250.1 GCA_028877005.1 Bacteroidota bacterium
GTAAATTCGGTTAATTTTTTAATTTTTATTTTTCCTTGGTCATTGGCTTTAGTAATACTTTCACACAATTGTGAAACAGATACACTATAAGGCACATCACGAATAATTAGTGATTTTTTATCGAGCTCTTCAATTTTGCAGCGAACCCTAATTTTGCCACCACGTTTTCCATCATTGTAATTGGTAACATCAATCATTCCACCGGTTTGAAAATCGGGATACAACTCAAACTTTTTGTCTTTGAGATATTTGATAGATGCTTCGCAAATTTCGCAGAAATTATGAGGTAATATTTTGGTGGATAGCCCAACTGCAATTCCGTCGGCTCCCTGAGCTAATAAAAGCGGAAATTTCATTGGCAAGGTAACAGGCTCCTGTTTACGTCCGTCATAACTTAATTGCCAGTGGGTAGTTTTAGGATTAAATGCTATTTCGAGCGCCAATTTACTTAATCGAGCTTCTATGTAGCGGGGTGCAGCTGCTGAATCGCCGGTACGAATATCACCCCAGTTACCTTGTGTTTCGATGAGCAAATCTTTTTGTCCCATATTTACTAAAGCATCACCAATAGAGGCATCGCCGTGGGGGTGGTATTGCATGGACTGCCCAATAATATTGGCCACTTTATTAAACCGGCCATCGTCCATTTCTTTCATTGCATGCAAAATACGCCGCTGAACAGGTTTTAAACCATCTTCCATTGCCGGCACGGCTCGTTCTAAAATAACATAAGATGCATATTCTAAAAACCAGTTTTTATATTGCCCTTGAATGCCATTATCATTTTGATAAACCGTATTTTCTGTTTTTTCATTTGCCATAATCTACTTCCTGCAGTCTTTTAACCATTTGATAATTTTTACACCATTTTTTTAGCTGGCTAGAATATTTTCAGCTCCAATAGGCTGCGCCTGCATGATTTCAATATCTTTCCATCCTTTTTGCCAATCACCCTTATATATAATTTTACCTTCTTTTATTAGTTGTCGTATACGCCATACTATAAAGGTATCTGCTAGTTTTAATTTGGATTTTGAAGAAATTTGCTGGCATAATTTCAAAAGTTTTTGTGCATCTAAACCAATAAAATGTAAAATTTCTTTATCAAAAAAACTAATTTCTTTACTTACAATTTTTTTACCCCCTTCTAATAGGCGAATCCAACCATTTTCACTACCAATTTTTTTCCATTCATCTGGGTCTATTTCAAATTCACTAAGGGTAATAGGTCTTGCCAATTTTTTTGCTTTTAAAAATTCTTTGGGTTGAATTTCATGCAAATAAGTTGGATAAAATATACCACCTTTTTCATTTATGAATGGAAGATTATTCATGTATAAAACAAATACTTGGCCCTGAAATGTAATTAGTTGGGTCATTAACCAATAATATCCACAAACATCATGTGGATTTTGTCCCATCCAAATCCAGAGGTGCAGTGTTTTATTTTCTTTTAATTTATTACACAAGTGATGTACCGTTAATTTATCATCAACAATATCTAATTGATTTACATAAGGTGAATGTTCTAATACTTCTTGCCACCAATTTTTGCGCAACTGATAACCATAGGTTTCATAAATATCAGTAATTGGCCCAATTGAGAAATCATCTTTAATTTCAATAATTTCCCCATTTAAAGTTTCATCTAACTCCATTGCTTTTTTTAAAACCTCGGCATCTGCCGTGCTAAAAACAATATGCATCATACTATAATATTTTTTTAAATAGTTGCTTCAATTAAATCTAACTCAATTCGTAAATTATCAATAATAAACTCCTGACGTTGCGGTGTGTTTTTACCCATATAATAGTCCAGTAACTGTTGAATATGGTCACCTTGTTCTAACAAAACCGGTTGTAAGCGAATGTCATCACCAATGAATCTGCCAAACTCTTCGGGCGAAATTTCGCCCAATCCTTTAAACCGTGTTATTTCAGGCTTGTTACCCAATTTAGCAATTGCCGACTGTTTTTCTGCTTCATCATAACAATAAATAGTTTCTTGTTTATTGCGAACCCTGAATAAAGGAGTTTCCAAAATAAATACATGATTTTGTTTCACTAATTCAGGAAAAAATTGAAGAAAAAAAGTCATTAATAACAACCGAATATGCATTCCATCTACATCAGCATCGGTTGCAATAACAATATTTTTATATCGTAATCCTTCCATACCTTCTTCAATATTTAATGCATGTTGCAATAAATTAAACTCTTCATTTTCGTAAACAATTTTCTTTGTAAGACCAAAACTATTTAAAGGTTTACCACGCAAACTAAATACGGCCTGAGTATCTACATTTCTAGATTTTGTTATAGACCCACTGGCACTATCACCTTCTGTAATAAAAATGGTAGATTGATTCATTAACTCAATATACTCCTGCCTATTTTTTGTGGGTGGTTCATCATTAAAATGAATTCTACAATCGCGTAATTTTTTATTATGTAGGTTGGCTTTTTTAGCTCTTTCATTAGCAATTTTTTTTATTCCTGCTAATTCTTTTCGTTCTCTTTCACTTTGCTCAATTCTTTTTTTCAAAGATTCTGCAATGGTAGGATTGCGATGCAAATAGTTATCTAATTCCTTTCCTAAAAATTCTTCTATAAATTTTTTAACTGAAGGACCGCCCTCAAACATATATTGAGAGCCTAACTTAGTTTTGGTTTGGCTCTCAAATACCGGTTCTTGCACCCTAATAGAAATTGCAGCTACAATACTGGTTCTTATATCTGAAGCTTCATAATCTTTCTTAAAAAAATCTCTAATTACTTTTACAAAAGCTTCTCTAAAACCTTGCTGGTGGGTACCACCTTGGGTAGTAAATTGTCCATTAACAAAAGAGTATAGATCTTCCCCATAATCATTATTATGCGAAATGGCTACTTCAATATCATCACCTTTCAAATGTATAATAGGATATCTTAATTCATCCGGATTTGTTTTGTGTTCTAGCAAATCAAGTAATCCATTTTTACTAACAAATTTTTTGTTGTTGAAATTAATAACCAAACCTGCATTTAAATAGCAATAATTTAGTATTTGATTTTCAATAAAATCGAAACGAAAATGATAGTTTTTAAAAATTTGTTCATCGGGAGTAAATGTAACTAGTGTACCATTTGGCTCTGTAGTTTTTTCCTCCTTGGTTTCATTAATTAGTTTCCCTCTTTCAAAATTGGCCGTTTTCATTTTACCATCACGAAAGGCAGTTACACTAAAAAAACTACTGAGTGCATTTACGGCCTTAGTACCTACTCCATTTAAGCCAACACTTTTTTGAAAAGCACTACTATCGTATTTGGCACCCGTATTAATTTTACTTACCACATCTACTAGTTTACCCAGGGGAATA
>JAGWPI010000251.1 GCA_028877005.1 Bacteroidota bacterium
AATATCAGTTAAGGCTATTTTACCATCAGGATAGGTAAAATTTACCTGATTCAGTGTTATTTGCACGCCAACATTATTATTTGGCAATAGCATGCTGCCTTCATTTTCAATGGGTGCGTGAACCACCTTACTTAATTTTTCAACTGAAGTAAGAGTATCATACACTTTATCCAGCGACTGAATTAATTTCTCGATGGAGTTGATAATGAGAATGATAACAATATCTGAGGCGATAAACTGCCCAATGTTAATTTGCTGGTTCACCAATAATATTGACCCAACAATCAGCATTGTGGCAATAATAATAATTTTAAATGATATAAAACTCCAATACTGCATTACCAAAATGCGAAAATGGTTTGTTCTTGCGATGAGGTATCCATTTACATCTTCATCGGCTTTCTTAATATGAATGTTTGTTTTCTTTGCATATTTAAACGTTTTAATTTCTGCAGCCATTTCCTGAAACCAGGCGGCAATGTTATACTTATAATCACTTGCAATTAAACTGGTTTCAAAACCCTGGGGTGAAGTAAATTTAATGATAACAGAAAGTACTATTACCAGTAAAGCACCGAAGGCAATAAAAACAGGATGATAGAAGGACAATAAAACCAAACCAAAAAATATTTGAATGATTGCTGCCGGTATATCTAATAAAATTTTTTCAATACTCTTGATTAAAGCAGTAGTATCGAAGAAACGATTCACCAGTTCCGGCAGGTGGTAGTGGTCTAATTTTTCAACATCCAATTTAGGAATACGGTCAGCAAATTCTAATGCATATCTTACAAAAATTTTTTGCTCAATTTTTTCTATTATTTCCATCTGCCGTATCTGTAATAAACCATTGATAAATACACTTATCAATACAATTGAAATAAGCACCACAATTGATATTGAGATGGTATTTGCCTGTACAAAACTGATGATGTATTGAATTCCGAGTGGTAGCGAAAGTGAAATTAACCCACCTAAAATGGCAAAGAAATAAATAGCATAAATATCCCTTCTATCGAACTTTAAAATTTCAAAAAATTTTTTTGCTGCACCAATAATTGAAATATTTGCAGTTTTTGTCATATTATTTTTAATTTGTTATTATAAGTCATCATATTCATACAACGGATCAATATGTGTGCGGGAAGTCATTTCAAAAACAGGATGTATAATGCCATCTTTTAACCCATACACCCAGCCATGTAAATGTGGTTTATTTTCATATTTCCAGGCTTTTTGAATAATTGATGTTTTGGCCAGATTCATTACCTGTTCACGAACATTCAACTCGGTTAACCGATCTGCTCTTGATTCTTCATCTGCTATGGCATCTAACTCTTCCCTATGAAAACGATATACATCTTTAATATTACGCAGCCATTTGTTGATAATGCCCAGGCTATGTTTGGTCATGGCCGCTTTAACACCACCACAGCCATAATGCCCACAAACTATAATGTGCTGCACTTTTAACTGATTCACGGCATATTCTAAAACGCTTAACAAATTAACATCGGTATACACCACCATATTGGCAATATTCCGATGCACAAAAATTTCTCCCGGCTGTGTACCGGTAATCATATCAGCAGGCACACGGCTATCACTGCAACCAATCCATAAAAATTGTGGGGTTTGTAAGTGTGCTAATCTTGAAAAAAATTCAGGATCATCACTTACTCTTTTCTTGGCCCATTCTTCATTGTTTTTTAATAATTGCTCGTAAACTTTCATAAAATGATTAATTTGAGTGAATAAATTAGTACCATAAAGGTATTGATAGGCATTTAGAAAACAGTTTTACAAATTATCGTAACAGTATAAGTCATCGATTACATCATTTGGTTGTATTTCTTTTATTTTTTTTAATAACCCGTCTTCCAAATTGTATACCCAACCATGCAAGCTTGGACGATGATGATACTGCCATGCCTTTTGAATGATAGAAGTTTTGGCTAAATTAATCACCTGCTCTTCTACATTCAATTCAACTAATCTGTTTAGTTGTTGTTCTTCGGTTGGTAATTGTTCAATTTCAGATTGATGCA
>JAGWPI010000252.1 GCA_028877005.1 Bacteroidota bacterium
AAAAAAAATAATTATATAATAAAGTGTTTATTATGCAGTTGGATATTTTAACTATTTGTTACATAGCAGCCTCCGTTACTTTCATAATAGGTTTAAAAATGTTATCCAGTCCTGCCAACGCAAGACGAGGAAATTTAGTGGCTGCTGCCGGTATGCTTACTGCTATTATAGGTACCATTTTTTTATATAAAGATGAAAATGGCGCTTCACTACACAATTATATTTGGATTTTTGGTGCACTGATTATAGGTGCTACAATTGGTGTTGTTGCAGCAAAAAAAGTAAAGATGACGGCCATGCCCGAAATGGTCAGTTTTTTTAATGGTATGGGTGGGGCATGTGCAGCTTTAATTTCAATTATAGAATTTGATTATGTATTTAGGGCAGCTGAGAAAATATCATCACAATATTTTGCTGACTCAGTAGCTGCAGGACACTTTTTGGCTATTGCTGCCGGAGCTATTATTGGCAGTGTTTCTTTTGCCGGGAGTATGGTGGCTTGGGGAAAACTGAATGGCACTTTTAAGGACGTAATTTTTAAAGCACAACATAGTATTAATTTGCTTGTATTTGCAGCAGTTATTGTGCTGGCAATTGTAACCTATTTTGCATCTAATCAGCATGCCGACTATTTTTTTATTGCTACTGTATTATTGGCTTTAATATACGGGGTACTATTTGTGTTACCAATTGGTGGTGCCGATATGCCGGTGGTGATTTCTTTATTAAACTCATTTACGGGTGTTGCAGCAGCCTGCGGTGGTTTTTTATACAACAATAAAGCTATGCTTACCGGTGGTATTTTAGTAGGCGCAGCAGGCACATTACTTACCATATTAATGTGCAAAGCCATGAATCGAAGTTTGACCAATGTTTTAATAGGTTCATTTGGTTCAAAAGAACAGCAATCAGGTGGCTCATCTGCATCTAATGGAGGAACCTACAAAGAAATATCTATTAGTGATGCGGCAATGGTTATGCGGTATGCCAATAAAGTAATGATTGTTCCCGGTTATGGTTTGGCTGTAGCACAAGCACAGCACACTTGCCATGAGCTAGAAAAATTATTGGAAGAAAAAGGAGTAGAAGTGCAATATGCCATACACCCTGTTGCCGGAAGAATGCCCGGGCACATGAATGTTTTATTAGCCGAAGCTGATGTTAGCTATGATAAATTATTGGAATTAGAACAAGCTAATGATGCTTTAAAATCAACAGATGTGGTATTGGTATTAGGTGCAAATGATGTGGTAAACCCTGCTGCAAAAAATAATCCCGCCTCTCCAATATATGGTATGCCTATTTTAGATGTAGAACAAGCAAAAACGGTTATTGTAAATAAAAGAAGCATGAAGCCGGGATATGCAGGTATTGATAATGATTTATTCTATCAACCTAAAACTTCTATGCTTTTTGGAGATGGTAAAAAGGTTTTACAAGATTTAATTAATGAAATTAAAACCATCTAAGTTGTATTTGGTGCATATAAGGGCTATTATTAAAAGTAACTTTTTTGTACATAAAAAAGTCAACTACTGAACATTTCACTTGTTTCGCTGCTTAACTTCGCAGTGTGTTACCAATTGCATTAGTTGAATCATTAATCGGCATAAAAGGCTTTCATAAAGAAACTTTTATTGAGGCACATGAGCAACATGTACCTATTACTTCTATTCGTTATAATCCTTTTAAAAAAAAATATTTACAGCATATACCTTTTCAAGACAATATTTTACAAAAGGTATCTTGGGCCAAAGATGCCTGGTATTTAAAAGAACGTCCATCTTATACCCTTGACCCTTGTTTGCATGCGGGTGCTTATTATGTGCAAGAGGCTAGTAGTATGTTCATTGAACAAATTCTTCAACAAACAATTCTGCATCCGCAGCACGAAATGGTTTTAGATATTTGTGCTGCTCCGGGTGGAAAAACAACCTTACTTTCCGGATACTTTCAAAATGGATTAGTGATTGCCAATGAGGTAATTAAATCAAGAGCTGCTATACTTTCGGAAAATGTAACTAAATGGGGTGCAGATAATATTATTGTAACCAACAATGATCCGCAACATTTTCAACGGTTGTCTCATTTTTTTGATGTTGTATTGGTAGATGCACCTTGCAGCGGTAGTGGATTATTTAGAAAAGATGAAGCCGCTATTGCCGAATGGAGCCTCGATAATGTGCAAATATGCAGTGCAAGGCAGCAAAGAATTATTCCACATTCCATTCAGACATTAAAACCCGGCGGATTATTATTGTACAGTACCTGTTCTTATTCACTAGAAGAAGATGAGGAAATGGTAGATTGGATGATACAAACATATAATTTAGAAACAGTTCGGATAAATGTAGAACCTGAATGGGGTATTGTAGAAGTTCAAACCAACAAAGAAGCAGCATGGGCCTATCGGTTTTTTCCCGATAAGGTGATGGGAGAAGGATTTTTTG
>JAGWPI010000253.1 GCA_028877005.1 Bacteroidota bacterium
ACTATCCATCAATAATGCTTCCGGAAAATTAGGATTACCTGCAGGTGTAGATGCTAAAGCCCATGCGGTAGAAGGGAAACGTAAATCTATATTAGATGTGGTACCTTCAAAGTCATCTAAATATATTAAACCATTATTACCCGAGCCAATTTGGGGCGGATGTCCCGGTTTAAAATATGCCCCCTCTCCATAAGCTGCAATAGTACTCATAGTTTTGGTAGAATAAAAAGGCAACTTATTCAGAGCCCTCGTCAGTCCGGGCCAGTTGGCATGATAACTAAAATCAACACCATACATGGTATTTCGAATAGGATCTTCACCATAATTCATTTTGGTAAAAAAAGGACGCTCATTTAGGCGCTCAAGAGTAGCACCGAGTGCTAAATTTTTACTGGCAGCATAATCTAATCTTAACCCCATAAAGCCTCGTTGTTGTATCCCGAAAGAGGCATTATTTTCATATGAAACATTAACAGGAATACCAGAATTGATAATAGCCTGATTTAAAATTTTAACAGAGCCAAGATTATAGTCAATAGTATAATCTACACCTTCGGTTAGGGTTTGTCCGCCTGCTGTTAATTTTACTGAACCCGGAGGAATATTATAAGCGCCTAAATAAATATCGCTGCCACTTGTTCCTTTTGCTTGCCCCTGCATCACAAATCGGTCTACATTAGCATAGGTTTGTGCTATAGCCTTAATGGAATCATATAATTGAAAATAAGCATATTTTTGAATCAATGACTGAGGTTGCCCGTTAAAAGCCAGGTTCACTAAATCTTTACCAAAGGGCTCTAATACAGGAAATATAATTTTTCCTTGCTGAGATAAGATGGTAAAACCTTCCAGATAATCGAAAATACCATCGGGTTGTGGGTCGTTCTGATTGTTTAAACGATCTAAATTTAAAATGGTTAACAAAGGTTTTCCTTCTACCGCAGGTGCAGATTCCGGTAAATATCTTTTTAATCCACCACTTGGTTGGTTGTATAATACATTTAACTGAAAGCCATCTTTAGAAACACCTGCCAAATCTAAAGAATACACATTTTTCATCATTAATCCCCAAATAGGTAAATTAGTACGGGCAGATGTGGCTTTTAATAATTTCAGGTACAAAACCTTTTGTACCCCTTGGGTAGAGTCTACTGCAACATCCTGAGAAAACTCGCCCACTTGATACACCCTTCCATTGTATGTATATTGATAAGCTACAGCCAAAACATCATTGGGTTGTAATTGTGCATTTAAAGAAATAAAACCTATTTGGGGATTGAAATAATATTCTGTAGGAGCTAACTTTCTTGCAAAAGTTTTTTCATAATCATTTACTTGCGATAGCCCTTTGCTCTGCAAAAAAGCCCCAACAGTAGATGGGTCTCTATTTTGCGTTACAGCACTATACAAACTATTGGCACCATTTTGCGGCAATGGACTTCCCGTTAGTGATTGAAAATTAGGATTATATGGTTGTGGCTCGCCCAAATCCATTAAACCTACAATAGCACGAGTATCAGTAGTTGATCCATTTCGGTTGGTTACCCAAACCTCTATACGTTGAATTTGTACCTGACTGTTTACAATAGGCAAATTACTCATAGCTGTATTGTAATTGCTACGAAAATATTGCGCTAATAAAAAGTCGCGGTTTTCATCATAATCATCTAATTTTTTTTGAAAATTGGTAATAGCGGCACCGCCCTGTAAGGCCTGCGTTTGGCGTTGTGATTGTTGATTAGCTAATACGGCGGTTACACTTAATTTACCAAACTGTAATTGTGTTTTTATACCAAATAAATTTTGTGCGCTCGACATAAGTGCACCTTTGGTTTGAAATGCAATATTTCCTGCTTCAATACTTCTAATAATTTCATCATCCATTCCTTTATAATTCAACTTTAATTGGTTTAGGTAATTAAAGTTAGCAAGGGTATTATAATTGATAGGTAATTTTAATTTATTACCAATATTGGCATTTACGTTTAGGTTAGTATTCAAATTAAAATCAAACCCACCGGTTCTTCTGGCTGCTTCAGGCAAAGTGGGATTTAGGGTATTTTGTCCATTATAGCCCATTTGAATATCTACACTTCCCTGTGGCTTAATATCTACTTTTAATCCATCAGGGCCAACCCCAAAAATTCTATCAAACAAAGTATTATAAACACGAACAGGCGGTCTTTGTACTTTTTTGTTTAGCAGTGTTAAAGCATCTGCCCGTTGTTTAAAATAATCATTTTGTTGTTGTTGGGTTCTTAATTTGTAATACTCATCAAATGTTAATGCCGTTGGTTTTCTAAAATATGAATTACCCACTTTTTCCAATATAAAATATTGGTTGGTGGTAGGATCATACTCTACTTTTTGTTTAATAAAAGAGGTATCGTTTAAATCGAAAGGATTTTTATTCTGCCAAGAAAGAAAATCGCCCCTTCGGTCATGGATAGGGAAACGCAATGAATCGCCTGCTTTTTTTAAAGTATCGGCAGATTGGGCAAATAAACTTACAGCCGGCATCCATAACACCGAAGCAATCAATAAAAAAGCAGTAAGCAGTAAGGTTCCTTTCTTCAAAAAAAGCAGGCTTGTTTAGGTAAATTTCTAGGCTATTGTTATAAATTTTTTAAAGATTGTTTAATAATTTCTTCTAAAGATAAATCAGATTTTGTTAATATAATTTTTTTAACTGCATTTTCTGCGGCAGGTCGCGCTATCCCTAAAGCAATCAGGGCCTGTACAGCATCATCTACAACTGATATGGTTTGATTATCAGACGTTAAACTATTTTCATCTAATACTTTTTTACCCATCTTATCCCTTAATTCCAGTACCAACCGTTCGGCAGTTTTTTTACCAATACCTTTAACTGTAGACAATAATGCAGTATTACCTTGTGTAATGGCTTTGCTAATTTCATTAGGTTTTAACCCAGACAACATCATTCTGGCAGTGGCAGCTCCAATTCCCGAAACACCAATTAACAATAAAAACATTTCTTTTTCGGCATTATCGGCAAATCCAAAAAAGGTTTGTCCGTTTTCTGTTATGTGCAAATAGGTATACAACTTGCCGGTTTTAGCATCTTTAATAGCAGCATAGGTATTTAAGCTAATTTGCATTTCATAGCCAATTCCATTTGCCTCAATTATAGCATATGCCGGCGATTTTACCACGAAACTTCCTTTTATATATGCAATCATAGTTACAAATTCAAAAATAGGGTTTTCATTTAAATTGAAAGGCACAAATAGGCCAATATGCTAACAATCTAAAATAAAAGCAGATATTTGCGGTCATTTTTATAGAAAAGCATCAAAAACATATGAGTAAAGTTTCAGCCGCTATTACCGCAGTAGGTGGATATGTACCTGATACAAAATTAACCAATTTTGATTTGGAAAAAATGGTAGATACCAATGACGAATGGATTAGAACCCGAACCGGAATTGAAGAAAGAAGAATATTGAAAGAACCCGGTAAAGGTAGTAGTGATATGGCCGTTCCCGCCATTCAACAAATATTAAACAAAAAAGATTTGCAACCTACAGATATTGATTGCATTATTTGTGCTACAGTTACTCCGGATATGGTATTCCCGGCTACTGCCAACATTATAGCAGACAAATTAGGTGCCATTAATGCTTGGGGTTTTGATTTAAGTGCCGCTTGTAGTGGATTTTTATATGCATTAACTACCGGTACTGCATTAATTGAAAGCGGACGTTATAAAAAAGTAATTGTAGTTGGGGTAGATAAAATGAGTGCTATCATTGACTACACCGACCGCGCTACTTGTATTATTTTTGGGGATGGTGCCGGTGCCGTTTTATTAGAACCTACTACTGAAGAATTAGGTATACGGGATAGCATTTTACGCAGCGATGGGTCTGGTGCCAAATACCTGCACATGAAAGCAGGCGGTTCTGTTAAACCTACTTCTATTGAAACAGTATTAGCAAAAGAGCATTTTGCTTATCAAGAAGGACAAGCAGTTTTTAAATTTGCTGTAAAAGGCATGGCCGATGTAAGTGCAGAAATTATGGAAAGAAACCATCTTTCTGCCCAAGATATAGCCTGGCTAGTTCCACATCAAGCTAACTTAAGAATTATTGACGCCACAGCTAATAGAATGGGATTAGATAAAGAAAAGGTAATGATTAATATTCAACGCTATGGTAATACTACAGCTGCTACCATTCCATTATGTTTGTGGGAATGGGAGAATCGTTTAAACAAAGGCGACAATATTATTTTATCTGCATTTGGAGGTGGTTTTACTTGGGGTGCTATTTGGTTAAAATGGGCTTATTAAAAAAACATACAATAACCCTTTACTATACTTGTTAAATTAATGCAAGTATTTGTTATAAACGAGCCCAATGTATATAATCTGTTGACGGCAATTCAGAAATACCTAATTGGCGTAACATGGTAACTAACTGACCTCGGTGGTAAGTAGTGTGGTTAAATACATGTAATAATATTTGCCACAAAGGCTGTTCAAAATATTCCTTTTTGGAATTTTTATACACCACCATTTTTTCTAATTGCTCATCATTTAAACCATTTACCCATTGCACCCAAAGCTTATCTTGCTTAACAATACCATTTATTACATCGCTACTACTTAGCCCCGCATCTTTTAGCTGCCAAGCATTTTGTGGTTCATCCTGTAGTCTTTGCCACCAAATACTCTCTGCCCCCAAAATATGCAAGAGTGTAGCATAAATACTAGAAAAACTACTTTCAACCTTAATATGATGTTTAGCCGGTTCCAGCTTTTGAATACAATGTATAAGTTGCAAATTGGCCCATTCATTGTAAGTTGCATAAGATATAATTAGCGATTTCATATTTAGTATGTCCTTTACCTTTAAAAATGTGTTTAAAAATAAAGAAAAAAATTGGACAGATTTTAGTAATCTTACAATAAACCACATGCAGAAAAAAAACATTCACTACTTATTATTCAGGATTATTTTTGTAAGATAGCATACCATTAAACTTTTTATTATGAAACATAATTTTCCACTTACCGGCATAAGTTCAGTTGCTTTACATAGCACCAAATCTGAAAATGCAGAGTACGCTCACATAACCCCTATTTATGCCACTTCAACATTCACCTTTCAAACCGCAAATGAAGGTATGGAGAGATTTTCGGGTGAAGATAAGTCCAGAATTTATGGCCGATGGGGTAACCCAACTTTTACTGCAGCAGAAGAAACAATAGCAGCCTTAGAAGCCTTTGGCATTTACAACAGCAATGGTACACCGCTACAATTAAAAGCACTATTACATGCCAGCGGACAAGCAGCCATGACAACATTGTTTATGAGTATCTTAAAAGCCGGCGATGCAGTATTATCACATTATTCATTATATGGAGGTACTTATGAGTTGCTATTAAAAGTATTACACAATGCAGGCATTGAAACCATTATTGCCGATTTAAGAAATGTTGATGAGATTGAAGCACTGATAAAAAAAAATAATAACATCAAACTCATACATATTGAAACCCCGGCTAACCCAACCATTCAATGTATTGACATAGCAAGTATTACTAAAATTGCCAAGCAATACCATAAAATAGTTTCAGTAGATAATACCTTCGCTACTCCTTATTTACAACAACCATTTAAATATGGGGTTGATTTTGTTTTTCATTCTACCACCAAGTTTTTAAATGGGCATGGCACAGCCATTGGCGGTGTTTTAATAGGTAGAGATATTGAGTTTATGCAAACAAATGCTTGGAAATGGCAAGTATTATTAGGCGGAAATAGTAACCCTTTTGATGCATTTTTACTGATGAACGGTTTAAAAACCTTAGAACTAAGAATGGAACGTCATTGCAGCAATGCAAAAGCCGTTGCCGAATTCCTAGACCAGCATCCTGCTATTGAAAAAGTAAATTATGCCGGCTTGGCAACACACCCCGATTATTCTATTGCTCAAAAACAAATGAAACACCCTGGTGCATTAATGAGTTTTGAAGTAAAAGGCGGCTTAGAGGCAGGAAAACATTTTATAGATAAATTGCAAATGTGTGTGCGTGCAATTTCATTGGGCACATTAGATACTTTACTATCTCACCCCGCCAGTATGAGCCACAGAGGTGTTAGCAAAGAAGAACGCATAAAATTTGGCATAACAGATGGATTAATAAGATTAAGTGTTGGTATAGAAAATATTAAAGATATTTTAAATGATTTTGAACAGGCATTAGCATAATACATATGAATATAAATATTAGAAAAGCAGAAAAAAAAGACTGCACAAGATTATTAGAATTAATACATGAATTAGCCGTTTTTGAAAAAGCACCTGAGGAAGTAACGGTTACACTGCAACATTTTGAAGAAAGTGGTTTTGGCAGTAACCCTGTATGGTGGGCATTTGTAGCTGAGGTAGATGGTATTGTACAAGCATTTGCTTTATACTATATACGTTATAGTACTTGGAAAGGGCAACGTATGTATTTAGAAGATATTTTGGTAACTGAACAAATGAGGGGCAATAAATTAGGTACTATGCTTTTTAACAAATTAATTGAAGAAGCAAAAGAAAAAAAATTAAATGGCATGGTTTGGCAAGTGCTAAATTGGAATGAGCCAGCTATTCAGTTTTATAAAAAATATGGAGCAAATATTGAAGATGAATGGTTAAACTGCTCGCTACAATTTTAAACATTAAATGGGTAACTCTCAACAGTAGTTCCCCATTTTTTAACTATACTTTTTTCACCTTAACTTATGCCATCTGTTATAACATTCTTTGCAATTTTTTGAACTAACCCTTGTAATACTTTACCCGGACCTACTTCAGTAAAATGTGTAGCACCATCTGCCACCATTGCTTCCACACTTTGTGTCCATTTAACAGCACCTGTTAATTGTGCAATTAAATTTTTTTGAATATTAATAGCATCGTTTACAGCTTTAGCTACCACATTTTGGTAAACCGGACATATAGGATCATTGAAATGGGTTGCAGTAATGGCTTGTGCTAATTCTTGTTTAGCGGGCTCCATTAAAGGTGAATGAAAGGCACCACCCACCGGTAATATTAAGGCACGTTTCGCCCCTGCCGCTTTCATTCTTTCGCAAGCTATTTCTATGCCTTTGATAGAGCCACTAATTACCAATTGACCGGGGCAATTATAATTAGCAGCTACCACTACTTCTCCTGTTTCCTGTTGTACTTCCGCACAAATAGCCTCTACTTTTTCGTCGGGCAATGCCAAAATGGCTGCCATGGTAGAGGGTTGTTTTTCACATGCCGTTTGCATGGCATTAGCACGAATGGCTACTAATCGCAAAGCATCTTCAAATTGTAATACACCACTAGCTACTAAAGCAGAAAACTCGCCTAAAGAATGGCCGGCAACCATATTGGGCTTAGGTGAGGGCAATGAAGCATAAGCAATTACCGCATGCAAAAAAACAGCCGGTTGTGTTACATTGGTTTGTTTCAAAGCCTCTTCTGTACCCGAAAACATAATATCACTAATTCTAAATCCTAAAATTGCATTGGCTTGTTCAAACATTTCTTTTGCAATAGTATGTTGCTCGTACAACAACTTACCCATTCCGCTAAACTGTGCCCCCTGACCGGGAAAGATATATGCATGTTTCATTGATAATGTTAATAAGTGTAATAAAAAATTAAATATAAAACCTTACCTACGTTTTAAAACTTTTAAAATAATTGCAAGTATACTTCATAAATTGAAAATATGGTCATATTTATACAATTAGTGTGGCAAAGATGAGTATTATCCAAAAGTTAAAGCAGATGTACTAAAATATGTTGAGGCACATGTAAAAACCTAAAATAAAATTTTCTCCCCATCTCAAAAAAAAGGTTGCCTCTACATGTAGAGACAACCTTGTATTGTGCATTGGGCTGTTTAATTAAAATTTTGAATTCAATTCTAAATATTTTAATAATTCATTACGGGTTGCTTCTTCTTTAAATTTTCCTTCATAAAATGAAGTGATGGTGGTAGAGGTATCATCTTCAACACCCCGACTAGCTACACATAAATGTTTGGCATCTATCACAACTGCTACATCAGAAGTACCTAAAATATTTTGCAATTCCGTACCTATTTGCATGGTTAAACGTTCTTGTACTTGTGGGCGTTTGGCAAAATATTCAACTATTCTATTTAGTTTACTAAGTCCTATTACTTTTCCACTGCTTATATATGCCACATGGGCTTTACCTATTATAGGTACAAAATGATGCTCACAGTTACTATAAAAAGAAATATTTTTTTCAACCAACATCTGATTGTATTTATAGCTATTATTAAATAAAGCCACCTTTGGTTTGTTATTAGGATTTAATCCTTTAAATATTTCTTTAATGTACATTTTTGCTACCCGCTTGGGTGTACCTTTCAAACTGTCATCATTTAAATCTAAGCCCATTATTTCCATGATGGCTCGAAAATGTTTTTCTATGCCTTTCATTTTTTCTTCATCCGATAAAACGAAAGCATCTTCCCGAAGTGGCGTATTTACAGAAGTAAGTATATGGTTATCACCCATCTCCTCAATTAACACATCAGTTAAATCTACATTTTTGCCATTAAGCTGGATATTCGACATAATTTCGCTCTGTTTCATATAAAAATATTTTTAGTTCTAAAAGATCATCCAGCTTAGCACGCAGCAACTGATAAATAACTTTTGCTATGTTTTCTGCTGTTGGATTTAATTGTTGAAAAAAATTAGTATCTAAATTCAAATTTTTATGATCAAATTTATTTAATACTTCCTCTTTAATAAGGTTACTTAACACTTTCATGTCTAACACATAACCGGTATCACTGTTCGGAATTCCGGTAACTTTTACAATTAATTCGTAGTTATGACCATGATAGTTTTTATTATTGCATAAACCAAATACACTTTCATTCATTTCATCACTCCACGAAGTATTGTGTAAACGATGTGCAGCATTAAAATGTTCCTTTCTATAAACAGCCACTTTTTGTTCTTCCATAAATTTCCATTGTTTAATATTCACCAACGCATTTTATTTACGACTGCTTAAACAATCCGGTTGTACACTTTTAAAAAAATTGAATCCAAAATTGGTTTTTACAATTACTGCATCAGAAGTGTGCTGATCAAGTAAATTGTATATCAGAAAGCCTTTTCAGTATGCATAATTAACATCAAAATTAGCTTGCTAAAGTATAGTAACCAATTAATGCTTATTTTGTTTAAAATTTTTTTATTTTTTTTAAACAAAATAGTAAACTGTAATTTTGTCGCATTGTTTTTTTTGCATGGTATTTGAATATAGTAAACCCTTATCTTCATTTAAAATTACAGCGCATGGACTTACAAAAAGAATTTGAGCAATATGCCATTCATCACAGAAGAATTAGCAGTGCAACATTACATAACTTCCGCAATCATTTTAACCCAACTGCATTAACGCCATATATTATTGAAGAGCGTTCTCTAAATGTGGCGCAAATGGATGTTTTTAGTAGGTTAATGATGGACAGGATTATTTTTTTAGGTGAGGCAATAGATGATTATGTAGCTAATATTATTACAGCTCAGTTATTGTTTTTAGACAGTACTGACCGAACCAGAGACATTCAAATGTACATCAACAGTCCCGGTGGTAGTGTATATGCCGGAATGGGCATTTATGATACCATGCAATTTGTTACTCCAGATGTTTCTACTATTTGCACAGGTGTTGCTGCTAGTATGGGTGCTGTATTGTTGTGTGCCGGAGTAAAAGGAAAACGCACAGCCTTAAAACACAGTAGAATTATGCTTCATCAACCCAGTGGTGCCATTGGCGGACAAGCAACTGATATAGAAATTACTGCCCGCGAAATAAAAAAATTAAAACAAGAACTCTACGAAGTAATTGCAGAACATACCGGGAAAGATATTGATACTGTTGGCAAAGATTGCGACAGAGATTTTTGGATGACAGCTCAAGATGCTAAAGATTATGGTTTAGTAGATGAAGTTTTATTCCGCAATCCAAAAAAAGACAAAAAAGACTAACCTATTTTAGACAATTTACATAAGTATTTAAAATATATAAATTATGATTAGGAATAAATATATCATTAACCCCTATTTAAACGATGAAGGAGAAGACGAGCCCAACAATAAAGAAGAAAAAGAACCAATGTCTCCTCAGATGATGAAAAAAATGGAGAAGCTTTTCTTTGAAAAAAGAGCCGTATACCTGTGGGGTGTGGTAGATGATAAAAGCGCTAGAGAACTAGTAAGCAAAATATTATTATTAGATGCAGATAAACCCGGAGAAGAAATAAAATTATATATCAATAGTCCTGGCGGCGTAGTTACCAGCGGAATGGTTATTTATGATACAATACAACTTATTCAATCGCCGGTAAGCACCATTTGTATGGGGTTAGCAGCTAGTATGGGTTCTATATTGTTAAGTGTAGGTAAAAAAGGCAAAAGATATATTTACCCACATGGGGAAGTGATGATACATCAGCCTAGTTTAAGTGGATATTTTCAGGCCACTTCTGCCGATATTGAAATTCAGGCAGACCAAATGAAAAAAACCAAAGATTTAGGTGCAAAAATTTTAGCTGAAAATTGCGGAAAAACTGTAGAACAAATCATGAAAGATTTTGATCGCGATTACTGGATGAATGCGCAAGAAGCTGTAGAATATGGTATAGTAGATGGTATTCTCACTAAAATATAATAACACGTTTAATAACGCACATCACTTTTAACTAAAACAGTACTAACAAAATTGTACCTTTGTAAGTCATCATTTGTCATTTCAAATGATGACTTTATGTTGTTTTAATGGCTAACCCATTCAATAACAGCTTATTAAAACATATCAAAATTGTATTATGGCCAAACAAACACACTTACATTGTTCATTTTGTGGAAGAAGCCGAGCAGAAGTTAAAATACTAATAGCCGGCCAAGAAGCACATATTTGTGAAAGTTGTATTGAACACGCACAAGAAATTATAGCACAAGAATTAAAAGATAATAATATTCAACCAACCACCAATACCACAAAAATTTCTGTAAAAAAACCAATAGAAATTAAGAAATTTTTAGATGAATATGTTATTGGGCAGGATGAAGCAAAAAAAGTGTTGAGCGTTGCTGTGTATAATCACTACAAACGTATTACACAAAAAACACAGGGAGATGATATTGAAATTGACAAAAGCAATATCATTATGATTGGAGAAACAGGTACGGGAAAAACACTTTTAGCAAAAACCATTGCTAAAATGCTAAATGTACCATTTGCCATAGTTGATGCCACTGTATTTACCGAAGCAGGATATGTGGGTGAAGATGTAGAAAGTATGTTAACTAGGCTATTACAAAACTGCAACTACGATGTAAATGCCGCGGAAAAAGGGATTGTTTATGTAGATGAAATTGATAAAATAGCAAGAAAAGGCGATAACCCTTCCATTACACGTGATGTAAGTGGCGAAGGTGTTCAACAAGGCTTATTAAAAATGCTGGAAGGAACTGAAGTTTTGGTACCTCCACAGGGAGGAAGAAAACATCCCGAACAAAAAATGATTAAAATAGATACTAAAAATATTTTATTTATCTGCGGCGGTGCATTTGACGGTATTGATAAAATTATTGCCAGAAGAATAAACACCAATGCCATTGGTTTTAATGTAAATAAAACCGATCAGGAGAATAAAAGAAACAACCTACTGCAGTTTGTGAGTGCACAAGATTTAAAATCATTTGGATTAATTCCTGAATTATTGGGGCGTTTGCCTGTGCTAACCCATTTAGATCCATTAGATAAATCTACTCTTAGAAACATATTAACCGAGCCAAAAAATGCTTTAATTAAACAATATAAACGTTTGTTTGAACTTGAAAATATTATACTAACCATTGACGATGATGTATATGATTTTATGGTAACAAAAGCATTAGAATACAAACTAGGTGCCAGAGCATTGCGAAGTATTTGCGAAAGCATATTAACTGATGCCATGTTTGAATTACCTGGTTCGCGTCAAAAAGAGTTTCATGTTGATTTAGCTTATGCTGAAAAAATGTTTAATAAAAGTAAACTGAGCCTTCTAAAAGTAGCTTAAATAACAATTTTAAAAAACCTTCAAATTTTAAAAAATGAATGAATTAATTGAACGCTTAGTATCAGAAGCCGGCCTAACACCTGAGCAGGCACAAAAAGCTATTGAAACTATTGCTGTTTATGTAAAAGAAAAATTTCCTATGCTGGGCGGCGCAGTAAATAACATTTTTAAAAAATAAAAATGAGAGAATCTAAGAAGTAAAGCAAAGTATTTGAAAATAATTTCGATAAAAATATCTTCTTAGAAAAAAGAGCGGCAGTATCAAAAAATTTGAAACGCCGCTTTTTTTCAAATTAATGATTAATTCATACAGTTATTATTGGCAAAATAAGGTATATCATCATGCGCAATTAAATCACTTTGTTGCCAATAAGCCAATGTTACAATTGTTCCATCTTCCGTTTTAAGTAACCTTCCAAAAATTGCATTGGTAACATTAAAGGTTACATCTGTTACGCCTAATGTATATAAAGCAGGTTGTTCTACAGCACTCATAGATGTTTCATCTGAATTAGTTTTAACCGGCACGCTCTCCACTACTATAACGGTATACCCGTTATGTACTAATAAGTTTTTTAAAAAAATTACACGTTCAGCAGAAATATTTCTTTCTACAATGGCACATTTAACTCCATTTAAATCTTCAAATTCATGATTTTTATTAATTGCCATATGCATTCAATTTTAAAAAGCAGCAAAATCTAATGTAAAAATATATTGATATATCCAACTAGCAACACCTACCAACAAAACACCTACTATACATATAAAAAAACTTACCTTAATAGGATACGAAATGTAAAGTTTGGGTATTTCGGCAGCAGCATCTCTTTGAAAAATAACTACAACCACTCGTAAGTAATAATACAATGTTATTATTAAATTTAAAGCTGCAATAGTTATCCAGGAAAAATATTGTACATGTTGTATACCAGAGAGTAACAAGAAAAATTTTCCAAAAAAACCAGCGGTAGGTGGTATACCTGCTAAAGAAAACAATCCCAACAACAACACCCATGCTAAAAATGGATTGGATTGATAAAAACCTTTGAAATCAGCTATATTTTCTTTCCCCGTTGTAGTTGATACCAAACTAATGACGCCAAATACACAAAGATTAGAAAATAAATATACAACTACAAAATATATAACTGCGGCACTTGCCAATACATGTTGACCCATAAAAGCCACCAAAATAAAACCGACTTGCGTAATAGAAGAAAAAGCCATGAATCTTTTAAAATTTTGTTGCCGCAATGCAAATAAATTACCTACAAAAATGGTAAGCAACAAAAGTATTAATAGCATTAAATGCCAAATCTGCTCCAGTGAATAAAATACATTCAATAACAAATTAAGTAAAACAAACAAAATAGAAGCTTTTGAAACAACCGACAAAAATGCAGTAACTATTACAGGAGATCCTTGATAAACATCTGCTGTCCATAAATGGAATGGTACTACAGAAATTTTAAATAAAAGGCCTGTAAATAATAGCACAAATGCCAATATTGAAAGTGGATTAACGTTTAGTTGAGTGGCTATTGCATTAAAACTTAATGTACCAATGCTTCCATATAAAAAAGAAATACCTAGTAAAAAAATAGCAGAGGCAAAAGATGCAGATACAATAAACTTAAATGCTGCTTCAGATGATTGCTTTTTTTGTAAATGAAAATTAGCCAAAATGGCCAATGGGATAGTAGATAATTCTAGGCCCACATAAAAAAACAAAAAGTGTGTAGCAGATATCATACAAAACATGCCTAGTAAAGAAGAAAGCAGTAAAACATAGAATTCTATGAAATATGTTTGATGCTTTAACCATTGATAGCCTTGCAAGGAAATAAGATAAGTAGCAAAAGCCAGCACCGATTTTTCAAATGCAATAAGTGGGGATAGTTGAAACATAACACTTACATCACTGGTATAACCCACCTGCCAAAATCCTGTAAATACTGTGATAAGTAAAAACAAGTTTACCCATTGCATTGTCCATTCCTTATTAGGTTTGTCAACAAAAATTTGCACTAATAATAAAATGAAAATTGCCAATAACAATAATATTTCTTGTTTAAATGGCCATATAAAATATAAATAATTATGCATCATGGGTAATATGGTAAGTATGGTTCAAATTATTTTAAAATAACCGATTGAATAGTTAAAATAGCAGGTGATAAAAGTTTCATTAACAAGAATGGTAAAATACCGACAATTAAAATACCAATTAACAGAATAATTCCTGCCCATTGTTCATACCAACTAGCATCCGTTAGTGTGTTCGGTTGGTAAGTTTTATACTTACCCATTAACACAGTACCAATAGCTCTTAAAATATAAACAGCAGTTATTACAATTGATGCAGCAGCAAAAATTGTTGCAATTTTATAAGCAGTAATAGGTTGTTGCCACGAACCCACCAATATTGTTATTTCGGCAGTAAAGCCACTTAAGCCAGGCAATCCTAATGAAGCAAGACCGGCCAAAATAAATAAACTGCCAATAAAAGGCATATATGCTAAAAGTCCACCCATTTCTTGTATTATACGGGTATGTGTTCGGCTATATATCATACCAATAGCAGCAAAGAAAAGAGCCGTCATTAAACCATGAGAAACCATTTGTAAAACAGCACCGGTTAAAGCTACTGGCGTTAACATACCAATTCCCAATAAAACAAAACCACAATGACTAATAGAAGAATATGCATTCATATATTTCAAATCTTTTTGAGCCATAGTAGCAAAAGCGCCATACACTATTCCAATAGTAGCCAATAAAATAATATAGGGAGCATATACCTTCGCTGCTTCCGGCATTAATAACATTACCAACCGTAATAATCCATAGCCACCTAACTTCATTGAAATACCGGCTAAAAACATAGAGCCCGCAGTAGGTGCAGCCGAATGTCCATCGGGTACCCAAGTGTGAAAGGGAAATAAAGCTGTAAAAACACCAAATCCAATAAAAAAGAAAGGAAATAAAAAAATTTGTACACTAAAAGGCAGTTGCATTTGAGCAATTTGCAATATATTAAACGAGTGCCATTCAGCAGGCTCGTTGTAATACAAACCGGCTATTCCCATAAATAGCAAAGCAGAACTGCCTATTAACATGAGAACCAACTTAGTTGCGCTATATGCCTTTTTACCACTTCCCCAAATTAATATTAATAAAAATTTAGGTACTACCGCAACTTCTAAGAAGAAAAACATTAAAAACAAATCAAGCGAAATAAAGAAACCATATGCCCCAAATGCCAATAAGGTTAAGAGGACAAAAAATTCTTTTTGTAGTGTTGTTTCTTTCCAGGAAATCAAAATTGCAGCTATAACTATTAGTGCTGTTAAAAATAACATCACTATAGAAATTCCATCTATGCCTACATGATAGTGAATGTGTAAAGGGCTAAACCACTCAATGTTAGTTTGAAGTTGCATTAATTCATGATGTGGAGAAACTATTGAAACGTATTCTATTAAAACTGCAATAATAATTATCAATTGTGCAACTGCACCAAGTAAAGCAACCGGTTTAATATATGGCTGATTGATTAGCATTAATACCAAAATGGTTATTAAGGGTACAATAAGTAAAAAGTTAACAATCATATAATTTGATTATTTAAATATTTCAAGCGCACTAAAATGTATACATTACTATAACCAATAAACATAAAACACCTATTAAAAAATAAAATGCGTATTGCTGAACCTTGCCAGACTGCAACTTCTTAATAAAAACTGATAACCAATTGGTAATACCTGAACTGGTATTAACTGCACCATCCACCGCATTTTTATCTATCCATGCTATAGAAGAACCAATACCTTTAAATATAATGATACGTGTAATAAAAAGATACAACTCGTCTATATAAAATTTTTTCTTAACTGTTTGATAGAACCATCCAAACGATTTTTCTAAAGAACTCGGCAAATTGTTTTCCCGGTAATATAAAATAGCTGCATAAAAAAAGCCTAATACAGATAATGCTATAGGAATTACAGAAAACCCAAAATGAACTTCAAGCAAAACAGGTTTCCCATTAGCACTTATAAAATCGCCAAAAGGAACATAGCCGGTAATTATTACCAGTAATGTTAAAACAATTAATGCTAATTGCATAAGCCCCATCCCCTCCTTTTTTAATGTAGTAATTACAGGTTTATTCCAAAAAATACTAAAATATAATCTAAACATATAAAAAGCAGTTATACCCGCTGTAATAAGAGCAACTGCATACACCCATTTATGATTATTATAAGCTGCAGACAAGATTGCTTCTTTACTAAAAAAACCTGAAAAAGGTGGTATACCTGAAATAGCCAAACATGCAACTAAAAAACTAATATGGGTAACGGGTAATTGCTTGCGTAAGCCACCCATTTCATGCATATTATTTGTATGTACTGTATGTATAATAACACCTGCGCATAAAAACAACAATGATTTAAAAAAAGCATGGGTAAACAAATGAAACATAGCTGCACTATATCCCAAATGTATACCGGTTAAATTATCATCAACGCCCAATGACAACATCATATACCCTATTTGAGAAATGGTAGAAAATGCTAAAACACGTTTAATATCTGTTTGTGTACAAGCAATAATTGCTGCAAATAAAGCCGTACCAGAACCAATAAAAGCAATGATATGCAAAACTGTAACATCCATTTGAAAAACAGGGAAAAAACGAGCAATTAAATAAACGCCGGCAACCACCATGGTAGCTGCATGAATTAAAGCTGAAACCGGGGTGGGTCCTTCCATGGCATCGGGTAACCAAATATGTAAGGGAAACATAGCTGATTTGCCGGCAGCACCTATAAATAAAAGCAAACAAGCCCAAGTTAAAGTAGACATTCCTAAAAATGAAGCAGCAGCACCCTTCCATAAATATTGTTGTTCACCAATTGAAGTAATTATTTGAATAATATCAAAATTGTTAGCTAAACCACCCATTATCAATATGCCTATCAAGAAACCAAAATCGGCAAAACGTGTTACAATAAATGCTTTCTTCGCAGCGGAAACGGCCTCTGGCTTTGTGTAATAGAATCCAATTAATAAATAGGAAGAAATACCAACTAACTCCCAAAACATAAATAATTCAAACAAATTACCGGATAGTACCAAGCCTAACATTGCAAATGTAAATAGTGCTAAATAGGCAAAGTAATAACCATAACGTTGTTCACCTTTCATGTAGGCCAAACTAAATACATGCACCATTAACGAAATAAAACTAACCACTACTAACATCATCACAGAAATAGCATCTATGATTATAGTAAAATTAATAGAGAGCTGCCTAGTAAATACCAACCATTTAATATCTATGGGTACAAATAAAGCATATGAGCTATTTATTTTACCATAAATAAAAAAATATTGCCAAGCTATTAGAAATGATAAAAATGTAATAATCAACAGGATTAAAGTAGCCAAATAACCGGAAAAAATAGGCCAACGTATACCAAAGAATAAACGTATTATCACAAACGTCATTAAAGGTAAGCAAAGTAATAAAGTAATGATTAGCCCTTCATTCATAGCAATATATTTAGTATCTAATGAACCAGATAAACGTTGCAATAATATTAATTTGACTATGCAACGGTAGCATCAACTCAAAACTTCATTTCTTCCGTTTCATTAACATCAATTTCTTTATTATAGCGGTATAAATGTATTATAATTGCAATAGCAACGGCTGCTTCAGCTGCTGCGATAGTAATTACAAAAAGAAAAAAGAAAATACCATCTAAATTTTGAGGATACAAGTATTTATTAAATGCA
>JAGWPI010000254.1 GCA_028877005.1 Bacteroidota bacterium
CCTTATTTTTGCAAATAATACATTTAGTTATGGTATTTAAGAATAAGGTTGTTGTAATTACCGGAGGTTCGGAAGGTATTGGTAAAGCATTGGTAGAGGCATTTATGGCGCAAGGGGCTAAAGTGGCCACTTGTGGTCGTAATTATGATAAATTGTATGTATTACAATCTATTCATGCAGGTCAGCCATTAATGGTTCAAGCTGCCGATGTAAGTAATGAAACTGATTGTAAAAATTTTATTCATGCTGTCATTAAATTGTATGGCACCATTGATGTGTTAATAAATAACGCCGGAATTTCTATGCGTTCTTTGTTTAAAGAAACTAATTTAGAAACACTTAAACGACTAATGGATGTAAACTTTTGGGGGGCAGTTTATTGTACGAAATATGCCTTGCCTTACATTATTCAAAATAAAGGGACAATATTGGGTGTTTCATCTATTGCCGGTTACAGAGGTTTGCCCGGTCGCAGCGGTTATTCTGCTTCTAAATTTGCCATGAATGGTTGGTTAGAAGCATTACGAACAGAATTAATGGACGATGACGTAAATGTTATGTGGGTATGCCCCGGCTTCACAGCTTCTAATATTCGTAATGTTGCTCTTAATAAAGATGCTCAGCCACAAGGGGAGAGTCCGTTGGATGAATCCAAATTAATGACTGCAGAGGAATGTGCATTACACATTATGCAGGCAATTGAAAAAAAGAAACGTACCTTGGTGCTAACTGCACAGGGTAAACAAACGGTGTGGATAAATAAATTTTTTCCGTCTATCGCAGATAAGTTAATCAGAAGGTTTTTTTATAAACATGGCGAACTGATAAAATAAAGGTATTCTTTACAACGTTCAACCAACATGTCAATAGTTACATTGTCCTCAGATATAGGTATTCAGGATTATATTATTGGTGCTATTAAAGGCCAAATTATTTCAGCATGTTCTAATGTTCAAATTGTTGATGTTAATCATGATTTAACGCCTCACAACTATCCACAGGCTGCATACTTTTGCAATCAAGCATTTAAGTATTTCCCTAAAAAAAGTATTCATATTATTTTACTTGATTGTTTTGAAGGTAATAATGAGCAATTTTTAATATCAGAATTAAATGATCAAATAGTCATTTGTCCGGATAACGGTCTGCTCACTATGCTTCTCGGAAAAAAACAACTCCCTGTTTTTTCCATCCTATTGCCTTCAACCCAAAATATATTAGAAATTACAAGTGTGTTGGCTAATTTAATAGGCCAACTTGATTCCAAAATACCTATTGCGCAAGTATCACAACCCGCCATTTCTATTCAACAAAAAATTGCATTGCAACCTTCTATAGGTAATGATTGGATAGAAGGACAAGTTTTGTTTATTGATAAATTTGATAATGTTATAATTAATATTACGCAGCAGCAATTTGAAGAAGCTGCTGCAAACAGGACTTTTGAAATAAATATTCCAAATAATGCAGGCATTTACAAGATTAGTAAAA
Source organism: Bacteroidota bacterium (assembly GCA_028877005.1). Classification (GTDB taxonomy): domain Bacteria; phylum Bacteroidota; class Bacteroidia; order Chitinophagales; family Chitinophagaceae; genus Hydrotalea. Next base: position 1,492 of record JAGWPI010000254.1, read on the forward strand.
ATTATGCCGATGTACCCAAAGGAGAGGTATTAGCAATTTTCAATGCAGCCGGTTATCTTGAATTAGCAGTGAATAATGGTAAAATGGCTGCTTTATTTGGTTTACGGAGTTTTTCTACACAAAAAAGCACCATGAGTAATTTGCAGGCCAATGCTTTGTTTTATCAAGCTATCAGAATTTATTTTCTAAATCAATAAAAATGGTTTTACATTTTCACATAAATATTCTATTTGCTGTAAGACTATTTTTCCGTTTGCCAATTAGCCAGTATTTTTGCAACTAAAATTTTTGGGTTAATCAATATTGTTTTAACCGTTCATCTCAATTATTAAATTATGGCATACGATGTTATTGTAATTGGAAGTGGTCCGGGAGGTTATCCCGCTGCTATTAGAGCATCTCAATTAGGTTTTAAAGTAGCAATTATAGAGAAAGAAAGTTTAGGCGGTGTTTGTTTAAATTGGGGTTGTATACCAACCAAAGCGTTAATTAAAAGTGCCAATGTATATGATTATATTAAACACAGCACTAATTATGGTATCCAGTCAACAGGAACCCACGATTTTCCTGCAGTAATTCAAAGAAGTAGAGGTGTGGCAGATAAAATGAGCAAGGGTGTTCAATTTTTAATGAAAAAAAATAAAATTGACGTTGTAATGGGCCTTGGTAAGGTAAAAGCAAAGGGGAAAGTAGAAGTTACTGCTGCCGATGGTTCTAAACAAATTATAGAGGCTAAATATATTGTTGTTGCTACAGGAGGTAGAAGTCGTGAGTTACCTAACTTAAAACAAGATGGTAAAAAGGTAATAGGATACAGAGAAGCTATGGTATTACCTAATCAACCTAAAAGTATGATTATTGTAGGTAGTGGAGCAATAGGAGTAGAGTTTGCTTATGTTTATAATAGCATGGGCACCAAAGTAACTATTGTTGAATTTATGCCACGTATTGTACCTGTTGAAGACGAAGAAATTTCAAAAGAATTAGAAAAACAATATAAAAAACAAGGTATTGAAATATTTACCAATGCCTCAGTTGAAAGTGTAGATACCTCAGGAAATGGGGTAAAAGCACAAGTAAAAAAACAGGATGGTTCTATCTTAACTGTAGAAGCTGATATTGTATTAAGTGCAGTAGGAGTAGTGGCTAATATTGAAAATATTGGTTTGGAAGAAAATGGGATTAAAACAGAAAAAGGAAAAATTATAGTAGATAAATACCAACAAACTTCTGTACCCGGTATTTATGCATTAGGCGATTGTACTCCCGGACAAGCTTTGGCACACGTTGCTTCAAAAGAGGGTATTAATGCAGCAGAGCACATGGCTTATTTAGAAAAGAAAATTACTCATTTGCCAGATATTATTGATTATAATAATGTACCAGGCTGTACTTATTGTACGCCTGAGATTGCAAGTGTGGGTTACACGGAAAAAGCTGCTAAAGAAGCAGGTTATGATATTAAAGTGGGTAAATTTCCTTTCATGGCTAGTGGCAAAGCTAGCGCAGCCGGCGCTACAGAAGGTTTTGTGAAAGTTATTTTTGATGCAAAATATGGCGAATTTTTAGGATGTCATATGATTGGGTCAAATGTAACAGAAATGATTGCAGAAGCAGTTGTTGCCAGAAAATTAGAAACAACTGCCCATGAAATATTAAATGCTATACACCCACATCCTACCATGAGTGAAGGCTTAAAAGAGGCAACTGCCGCCGCTTATGGAGAAGCTATTGATATTTAATTGTACCATTTTTCATGTAAAAAATAGGCTGTTCATCTTTTAAGGATACAGCCTATTTTTAATTTAATCATGTTGCCAATAACTACGTTGGTTCGTAAAAAAGCAATATCTATGTTTCATGTCTAGTTTTTTGATATCTAACACATAGTCAAGATTAAATATATGCATGCAATAAAGGGTAAAAATGAGGTGTGGAATATTTAAAATAAAAAAACCGGGTAAAGCCCGGTTATCATTACTACATTTATTGTGAATGCAATAGTATTATTTTACAGATGCAACCAATGATTTAAAACTTTCGGGATTATTCATTGCTAAATCGGCCAAAACTTTTCTATCTAATTCAATTCCTTTTACAGCTAATTTATGCATAAACTGGCTATAAGTTAAACCTTCTTCTCTTACTGCTGCATTAATACGAGCAATCCATAGCTGTCGGTATTCTCTTTTCTTTAATTTACGACCTACATAGCTGTAAGTCATCCCTTTTTCAACAATATTTTTGGCAACTGTATAAACATTTTTACGTTTACCATAATAACCTTTTGCTTGGTCTAATATTTTTTTTCTTCTTGCTCTTGAAGCAACTGCATTAACGGAACGTGGCATAATTGAATATTTTAATTCTCAATTTGAGATAGTGAAATAATGTTATTTTAAGCGTAATAAACGCATGACAAAGTCTTTGTTGGCTGGACCAACCTTACCTTTTTTGTTTAAAACTCTTTTTCTTTTTTTGGTTTTTTTGGTAAGAATGTGGCGTTTAAAAGCTTTTTGGAAGGTTATCTCACCTGTTCCAGTAACTTTAAAGCGTTTTTTTGCGCTTGAGTTTGTTTTAACTTTTGGCATAAATAATCTTTAATCAGATTACACCCTGCTGGTGGTATCCACCGGGATACACTTGTTGAACCTTACGGGAAAAAATTTTGGATGGCAAAGGTAAGTGTTTACTTACATAAGTTACTTTTTAGCACAAAATATTTTTCAGCAAACTGATGATTTTATACATTTATGAATAATAATGTGATAAAAAATAGTGTATTGGTGTTTATTTTTTTATAAAATGATGATGATTTGATATCATTTTTGATATTTTTTTAATTCAATAAATGGTTGATGTTGATTAACAATCCAATGGTTAATAACAGGTACATTTTTTTCAAGTAAAATTTTAAAATGTTCAATTTGAATATCTATTTGTGATTTTAGATGTTGGTAGCTATTGTACATAGCGGCAGTGGGTGGGGCATCTGCCTGCTGAACTGCTACATTGAGTGCAGATAATTTTTCTTCTAGTCTAACAGGGAATCGCAAATCATCTTCTCCTGCCAATATTTTAGGATTCATTAATATGTTTTCAATCTTACTTAAACTGTCCGTTAAAGGGGTAGAAAGCAACTTAAACTGTTGAATTGAATCAGCATTTGATAATGTTATGGCAAAATCTTTTAATTTTTTTTCAATATCTCGAATATTTTTTGTTGTGGTTCCTACCAAATTTAATGTTTGATGAATTTGTTGAGCCAATTCAAATTGTTGGGTTAAAGCATCTACACCAAAAGTATTTCTAGGATCATTTAGGATATTAAGTGTTTGTTTTTGAATCAATGAATCACCTAAATATAGGGCCAGTTTGTATTGACCCGGTACTGCTAAAGGCCCAGTTAAAGCACCTTCAAAAGTAGCTGATGTATCCGCTTTAGCATCGGGATAATGTAAATCCCAAATAAAAGTGTTCATGCCGCTATCAGCTGGTAAAATCCCTGACTGTTTTTTTTGTGGATTTTCAATAAAGTTTTGATGCTGTGTTATAGGGATACCAAAATAATTTTTCTGAGATGAAAATGTGATAATACTATCTCCATTAGCTGTTTGAATAGCCAATCGAATTTCTTGTTTGGGCTTATTCTTGAAATAATAATGCACAATTGCGCCAGATGGAGCATTTTGTCCTTCTAATAACGGAGGGGTAGGGTTACTTGTTCCGGCGGGTGTTCTGTAAGTATTTTTAGGTTGGTATAAAAATGCTGCACTTTTAGACATTGCTTCATTTAATTGATAAAGAGGGGTTATATCATCTAAAATCCAA
>JAGWPI010000255.1 GCA_028877005.1 Bacteroidota bacterium
GTTACATTTGTTTTTGTTTAGGCAAAAATTAAATTACATCTTTTATTTGCCTCATAATTCATTAAAAAAAAGCGATTATGTCTGCCAAAACCGATTTATTCCAATCACCGGATTACTTTCAATTAGACGAGTTATTAACTGAAGAACACAAAATGGTGCGTGATGCTGTAAGGAATTATGTTAAAAAAGAAATATCGCCAATTATAGAAGAATATGCTCAAAATGCTGCTTTTCCGGAGCAGATTGTACCTCAATTAGGACAATTAGGTTGTTTTGGCCCTACTATACCCACACAATATGGTGGTGGTGGCTTAGATTATATTAGTTATGGTTTAATGATGCAGGAATTAGAGCGTGGAGATAGTGGTGTACGCTCTACTGCTAGTGTTCAGGGCTCATTGGTCATGTTCCCAATACATGCCTATGGTAGTGAAGAGCAGCGTAATAAATATTTACCAAAACTGGCATCCGGTGAATGGTTGGGTTGTTTTGGTTTAACAGAACCTAATCATGGCAGTAATCCTGCTGGTATGTTAACTCATTTTACCGATGCCGGTGATTATGTTGTGTTAAATGGTGCCAAAATGTGGATTAGCAATGCCCCTTTTGCGGATGTTGCTGTTGTTTGGGCCAAAAATGAAGCAGGTGAAGTGCAAGGATTAATAGTAGAAAGAGGAATGGAAGGATTTTCAACACCCACCACGCATGGAAAATGGAGTTTACGCGCAAGTGCAACCGGCGAATTAGTTTTTCATGATGTAAAAGTGCCCAAAACAAATATTTTACCCAATGTAAAAGGACTAAAAGGGCCATTAAGCTGTTTAACAAAAGCCCGTTATGGTATAGCTTGGGGTGCTTTAGGTGCTGCAATGGATTGTTATGATACTGCTTTAAGATATAGTAAGGAACGGGTTCAATTTGGAAAGCCAATTGGAGCTTTTCAATTGCAACAAAAAAAATTGGCCGAAATGATTACTGAAATTACCAAAGCTCAATTATTGGTATGGCGGTTAGGAGTTTTAATGAATGATGGAAAAGCTACCCCGGCACAAGTAAGTATGGCTAAACGAAATAGTTGTAAAATTGCAGCCAATATTGCCAGAGATGCTCGTCAAATTTTAGGTGGCATGGGTATTACAGGTGAATATTCTGTTATGCGTCATATGATGAATATTGAAAGTGTAATTACATATGAAGGAACGCATGATATCCATCTTTTAATAACAGGCATGGATATAACAGGCTTTAATGCATTTGCTTAATTCCAATGTAAGTATATGTATATTTACTTTTAAATGAATCAATTTAATTCAGAATCAGTATTTCCCCCCATTTTTTTAATAGGTATGATGGGAAGTGGTAAAAGCTATTGGTGTAAAGCCATTGCCAAACATTTGCAATTAAATGGGGTTGATTTGGACGCATACATCGAAAATCAGCAGCAACAAACCATAGCCCACATTTTTCATGAAAAAGGAGAAATGCATTTTAGAAAAATAGAATCAGTAACCCTTCATAGTTTGGGTATTCAAAAAAATATGGTTATTGCTACAGGTGGTGGTACACCCTGTTTTTATGATAACATGAAATGGATGAATATGCATGGTATTACTATTTGGATAAATGAACCCATTAGTACATTAACTGAAAGACTTTGGAAGGAAAGAATACATCGTCCTTTAATAGCACATTTTGAAAGTAAAGAAGCACTTTCTCATTTCTTAATAACAAAATTAGAGGAACGAAATAGTTTTTATAAAATGGCAAATGTTTGTTTAAATGAGCCAAAACTAACCATTCAATCATTCATAAAAGCTATTCAGTCTTTGGCCCCCAAATCATTTAATTTAAATCACTCCTAAATATGCATAAAGGTTTTTTAATAACAGCTGCATGGCTGGGCGCTATAACTGTAATTTTAGGTGCTTTTGGGGCACATACATTAAAACTTTGGGTAGATACTGATACACTAAATGTTTATGAAACAGGTATACATTATCAAATGTTTCATGTACTGGCAATGCTGTTAGTTGGTGTACTTTACAAATCATTTCCCGGAAAATGGATGCGATCTTCAGGTCGCTTTTTCGCATTGGGCATATTGTTTTTTTCAGGATCATTATATGTTATTACTCTATTAAAAGCTATGCACACTGCTAAAGGAATAAATATTATTGGGCCCATAACCCCTATGGGTGGTTTATTTTTTATCCTCGGTTGGATTACATTGGCCATAGCAATACAGCGAAGAAGTTAAAGTGTTAATTGTATAAGATGGGCATGGATTACTGGTCTACTACTTGTATTCCGTTATCTGAATAAATGATGGGATGCCAACAAATAATCCACAAAACCTAATGATATGGCAATTTGGCCGCTACATCTCTTATATTTGTTAGTATGGCAAACCGTTTAAAAAAGAATGTGCCGCCACCACCAGATCCTGAAAAATTACAACCGGATAAAGAGGTAGATATATCTGTGTCTGAAGTGGTAAAAGATGAACGCACCACAAAAATTGCAGGTGCAGTCTCTTTACTTTTTGCCTTTTTTTTATTTATTGCTTTTTCTTCTTATTTGTTTACTTGGCAGGAAGACCAAGATAAAGTACAACAATTTGGTGTTAAAATTTTTTCTTTAGAAGACCTTAAAATCAACAATTTACTTGGTGTTTCAGGAGCTTATTTAGCACATTTTTTTATGTACAAGGGATTTGGTATTGCCGCATATTTGTTGTGTACCTTTTTCTTTGTATTGGGTGTGAATGGTTTATTTAGTAAAAAAGTATTTTCCGTCAAAAGAAATATTCGTTACGTTTTAGTGGGCTTGGTTTTAATAAGTGTTACTGCATCATTTACTACACCCAACAGCCAATTTACATGGGGAGGTGCGGTAGGCAATATGCTAAGTAGTTGGCTTATACAATGGATGGGTAAAGTTGGTACTTCTGCTTTTTTATTAATTGCCGTTTTTTCATATATTATTTGGCGTTTTAATCCAACTTTTCATTTACCCAAGTGGCCGGAAAGGGCTTCTACTAAAAATAAATTGGTTACTGAAGATGATTCTATTGCTCTTTCATCTGATGAAATTCCCGTATATCAACAATGGGATACTGCAAGTAAAACAGATATACCTTTAGATGTGCAACCCAACAATGAGGAGCCATGGGTTACCTCTAATAAACTTAAAAATGACGGTAAAAATGTTACTGTAATTTTACCTGAAGATGCGGTTACTGATCCTACTAATCCATTAATACAATTTGAAATACTGGATAAACATCAGTACTTACAGCAAGATACAATGGAGGCCGAATCTCCGGATGAAATAATAACTCCATCCCCTGCACAACACATTCCACCTGCAAATGATTCAAATATTACAGTACAAGCAACTCCCAGTAGCGAATTAACACCAATTATTACTTCCGCTAAACTTATGATAGATGATTCTGTAGACATGGAACTGGAAATAAAAACTTCAACCATAGAATCAACGCCTGTGGCTGTTAAAAAATCTCCACCTGTACTTAATGAACCATATGATACAACATTAGATTTAAGTTCATACCAATTTCCTTCACTCGATTTGTTAGATTTACATGGTAGCGAAAAAATTGTACATGATCCAAACGAATTAGAGGCCAATAAAAATCAAA
>JAGWPI010000256.1 GCA_028877005.1 Bacteroidota bacterium
GCCCCGGGTTCAATTGGCGGATCTTCTTATCCTTCAAGAGTATTCAAAGGAATGAGAATGGCCGGCCGTATGGGTAGTGACCGTGTAAAAATGAAAGGATTGAAAATAGTCAAAATATTTCCTGAGAAAAATTATCTGTTAATCAGTGGTTCAGTACCGGGTTATAACGGTTCTATTGTTTATATCCAGAAGTAGTCACCTATAATTCACACAAACATGCAATTAGAAATATTAAACATAAAAGGCGAAAAAACAGGCAGAACGGTTGAGTTACCTGAAGATATTTTTGGTATAGAACCGAATGACCATGTAATTTATTTAGCTGTTAAACAACATTTAGCCGCTCAGCGTCAAGGAACACATAAAGTAAAAACCAGAGCTGAAGTACATGGCGCAAGTCGTAAGTTACACAAACAAAAAGGTACCGGTGGCTCTCGTAAAGGTAATATTCGTAACCCTTTATATAAAGGTGGTGGTACAATCTTTGGCCCTAAACCCCATGCTTATACTTTCAAATTAAACCGTAAAGTAAAAGATTTGGCAAAGATTTCTGCTTTAAGTTATAAAGCAAAAGAAAACGCCATTATTGTAGTAGAAGATATTGCAATGAATGCACCTAAAACCAAAGAAATTACTAACATCATGAAAGCATTACAAGTAGCTGAAAAGAAAGCTATTATTGTTTTGCCTGAATACAATGATAATGTGTACTTAAGTGCTAGAAATATTCCTAACATCACTAGTACTCTATTAGCCGATATTAATACTTATGATGTTATGAATGCAGATGTTTTAGTAATTACTGAAAATGCTGCAAAAATATTTTCGGATAATGAAGTGGTAGAAGCATAAAATTTAAAAAACGTTTCAAAAGCAATAGAATGAAACCAACCGATATTTTAATTAAGCCTATTTTGTCTGAAAAGGCTAATGCCCAACAGGAAAAGTTACGCCGTTATACTTTTAAAGTAGTGCGTGCTGCTAATAAACTACAAATAAAACAGGCTATTGAATCATTTTATGGAATTACCGTGGTTGATGTTAATACTATGGTTGCACCAGGAAAAAATAAAACACGTTACACAAAAGCTGGTTTTATAAAAGGGAAAAAATCATCTTATAAAAAAGCATTGGTTACACTTGCAGAAGGTGACACAATAGATTTATACGCAAATATTTAGTTATAGCCGCGAAGCTGAAAATTTCGCATTAAAAATTAAAAAACAATGGCATTAAAAAAGTACAAACCAATTACAGCCGGCACCCGTTGGAGAATTGGCAATGCTTATGCTGAAATTACAACTAATGAGCCTGAAAAAAGCTTGTTAGAGCCACTCAAAAAAACAGGTGGTCGTAATGCTCAGGGGCGCAGGTCGATGCGCTACATAGGCGGGGGTCATAAAAGACATTATCGTATTATTGATTTTAAGCGCAACAAGCAAAATATTGAAGCTACTGTTGTATCTATTGAGTATGATCCTAATCGTACTGCATTCATTGCATTATTACAATATGCAGACGGTGAAAAAAGATACATATTAGCTCCTCAAGGGTTACAAGTAGGTGCAAAAGTAATTGCAGGTGATGCTGTAGCTCCTGAAATTGGTAATGCACTTCAAATGAAGAACATGCCTTTAGGTACTAATATTCATAATATTGAAATGCAACCCGGGCAAGGTGGAAAATTAGCCCGTAGTGCCGGTGCTTCTGCTCAGTTAGCCAATAAGGAAGAGAAATACGCTGTTTTAAAAATGCCTTCTGGTGAGTTAAGGAAAGTATTAATTAACTGTTATGCTACCGTAGGCGTGGTTTCTAATAGTGACCACAACTTACAAACTGCTGGTAAAGCTGGTGTTAATCGTTGGAAAGGTATTCGCCCAAGAGTTAGAGGTGTAGCTATGAACCCTGTAGATCACCCAATGGGTGGTGGTGAAGGTAAAGCTTCCGGAGGTCATCCACGTAGCAGAACCGGTAAATATGCCAAAGGTGAAAAAACCAGAACAAAAGGTAAAGCCAGCGATAAGCTGATTATTCAAAGAAGAGATGGCAAAAAAATTGCCAAGTAACAATATTTAGATAAACGCACTAAATCGTAAATCCAAATGGGTCGTTCGATTAAAAAAGGTCCTTACGTTGACGCAAATCTTGATGAAAAAGTAACTGCCATTAACGAAGGTAAAACAAAGAAAGGAGTGATAAAGACTTGGAGCCGTCGCAGCACAATAACCCCCGATTTTGTTGGGCACACATTTGCTGTACATAATGGTAATAAGTTTATACCGGTATATGTAACTGAATTTATGGTTGGGCACAAATTAGGAGAATTTGCCCCCACCAGAAACTTCAGAGGTCACTCAGGACAAAAAAAATAAATTAATTCAGGGTAAACCTTAAAAAAGTTTACCGAATGATAGAAATCAAATCAAAATGGAAGCAGTAGCTAAACTGAAAAATTATCCCACTGGTCCGCTGAAAATGCGGTTATTAGCCGATGTGATCCGTGGAATGGAAGTAGAAAAGGCTTTGGCTATATTAGAATTTCACCCGCAACATAATGCTACCCCGTTAGCAAAATTGTTGAAGAGTGCCATTAATAATTGGGAACAAAAAAATAATGGAGCCAGTGCTGCAGACAGTAGTCTTATTGTAAAAACAATTTTTGTTGATGGTGGCCGCACTTTAAAAAGAATGCGTCCGGCACCACAAGGTCGTGGTTACAGAGTAAGAAAACGCAGCAATCATGTAACAATCATTGTAGATTCTAAAAACTAATTGAAACCATATTATGGGTCAGAAAGCAAATCCAA
>JAGWPI010000014.1 GCA_028877005.1 Bacteroidota bacterium
CTCTGCCGCCAGTTAGTCTGTTGCAGATGAAACACATACAATATTTTTTTTATGTTCAATACACTATACATTGGCCGCTTTGCCGCAGTTGGATACGCAGATGATGGAATGGGATGTACAGTACAGGGCAATTGGGTTAATTGCTGTATAGCCTGTGCAAATTGAAACCATGAAATAGCACCTTCATTGGCATAATGATAAATGCCGGATGGGAAATAATTGAAAGATGCATTGCTTAATGGTTGCAAAATATCCAATACAGTTTTTGCAAGATCCGCAGCATAGGTTGGGCATCCATACTGATCGTTTACCACGTTAATTTCAATACGTTCTTTCATTAAACGCAACATAGTTTTAACAAAATTATGTCCATAACTGCTATATACCCACGAAGTACGAATAATAATGGTTTGTTCACAATTAGCTATGGCTAATTTTTCGCCCATATATTTTGAATAGCCATAATAATTAATGGGATTGGTAGCATCGCTAGGGGTATAGGGTTGATGGGCATTTCCATCAAACACATAATCTGTTGAAAAACTAATAAAAACGGTTTTATGTACTGCACAACTTTGAGCCAAATAATTTACAGCTTGTGCATTAACAGCATAAGCATTTTGTTGCTCTGTTTCGGCTTTATCAACCGCTGTATAAGCAGCACAATTAATACAAAAAACGGGTTTGTATTGCTTAAAAAAATGAGCAATAGCATTATGATCGGTAATATTTAGTTCCTCCTTATCTGTAAAAATAAATTGGAATTGATGGGCATGAAGTAAGGCAAGTTTGCGTAATTCGCTTCCCAACTGCCCCTTTTTGCCAGTAATAAGTACCACGGGTAACTGCATGAATAAAATTTAAAGTGACCAATATTTTCTAGAATGAATTTGATTGATAAAAACTCCTTTTACATCTACTATTAGTGCATGTGGCAAGGTAATACTTGCAAAATAATTATTATCCAAATTTTCATATTCCTTGTGTGGAACAGCAATCACCACAACATCATAATCCTTATCCGGTTGTGTAATTAAGCTGTACCCATACTCTTTTTGCAGTGCTGCATTATCGGCTCTAGGGTCTGTAACATGTACGCAAATATTTAATTGTTTTAATGCAAACACAACATCAGCAATTTTAGCATTCCTAATATCCGCCACATTTTCTTTAAAGGTGGCACCCATTACAAGCACTTTGGCATTTTTTATAATATCTACTGCCACAATTAAATGTTGTATAATTTTATCTGCAATATATTTTCCCATGCCATCATTAATCATTCTTGCTGCAGTGATTATTTGTGAATTGTAACCCAACTTGGCAGCTTTATAGGTTAGATAGTAGGGATCAACCCCAATACAGTGACCTCCAACTAATCCCGGTGTAAATGGCATGAAATTCCATTTAGTTGCTGCAGCTGCTAATACAGCTTTAGTGTTTAGCTGCATTTTATCAAAAATCATAGACAACTCGTTCATTAATCCAATATTTAAATCGCGTTGTGTATTTTCTATAATTTTTGCAGCTTCTGCAGTTTTGATGTTAGGAGCAATATGAATTCCAGCTTTTACTATTAAACTGTAAAGTTCTGCAATTTTTTTCTCGGCAATTTCATTGCAGCCTGCTACTACTTTTACTACTTGTTCCAAAGTATGTTGCGCATCGCCAGGATTAATTCTTTCTGGAGAATAGCCATACAAAAAATCAATACCTGCTTTTAAGCCACTTTCATTTTCAATTAATGGAATACAATCTTCCTCTGTACAACCTGGGTAAACGGTTGATTCAAAAATAACCATACAGCCTTTAGACATAACAGCGGCAATAGTTTTGCATGCCTGCAACAGTGGAGCTAAATTAGGAATACGCTCTCCATTAACAGGGGTAGGTACAGCAACAATATAATAAGCAGCGCCAAACATATCCATCCAATTACTGCTAAATTGGATATCAATATTTTGAAAGGCATTAGTATCAAATTCGTGATTAGGATCAATATGATTTTGTAGCATTGCTACTTTGTTTGCTTGTATATCAAAACCAATCACCGATTTTTTTTTTGCAAAAGCCAACGCAAGAGAAATACCCACATAGCCCAATCCTATAATAGCTACTTTCTCATCAGATTGAATATTTATTCTGTTGTTATGCATTTAGTGCTGAATAAACTCTTTAGGTTGCTTAAACCATTCATTGGATGGTAGCTGCTTAAAATATTCATAGGTTCTTTTTAAGCCCTCTGCCCTATCTATAATAGGTTGCCAATTTAATATTTCTTTGGCTTTGGAAATATCTGGCTGACGTTGTTTTGGATCATCAACCGGTAAGGGTTTGTAAACAATTTTTACTTTGGCGCCTGTTAGTTTTAAAACTTCTTCAGCAAAATCTTTTAAACTAATTTCATTAGGATTACCAATATTTACGGGATAAGGATAATCGCTTAACAACAATTTATAAATACCCTCAATTAAATCATCTACATAACAAAATGAACGAGTTTGACTACCATCGCCAAAAACGGTTAAATCCTCTCCTCTTAAAGCCTGACCAATAAAAGCAGGCAAAGCACGACCATCATTAAGGCGCATCCGTGGACCATAGGTATTAAATATACGCACAATTCGCGTTTCTAAGCCATGGTAAGTATGGTAAGCCATAGTAATGGCTTCCTGAAATCGCTTTGCTTCATCATACACACCACGTGGACCAATGGGGTTAACGTTGCCCCAATACGATTCATTCTGAGGATGCACCAAGGGATCACCGTATACCTCTGAAGTAGATGCAATCAACATTCGAGCCTTTTTTTCTTTTGCCAATCCCAGGCAATTATGGGTTCCCAAAGAGCCCACTTTAAGGGTTTGAATAGGAATTTTTAAATAATCTATCGGACTGGCCGGAGAAGCAAAATGAAGAATATAATCTAATTTACCGGGTACATGAATAAATTTAGATACATCATGATGATAGAATTCAAATTCCTTTAATTTGAACAAATGTTCAATATTACGTAAGTCACCTGTAATTAAATTATCCATGCCAATTACATGATAACCTTCTTTTATAAACCTATCACACAAATGTGAGCCCAAAAAGCCCGCTGCACCGGTAATAAGAACGCGTTTTTTTTCCATAATGTTTATGTTTAAGGACGACCAATACTTTCATAGTAAAAGCCTTTATCCTGCATTGTTTTTACTTCAAATAAGTTTCTACCATCAAATATTGTTTTCTGATTCATTCTTTTAACCATTTCATCAAAATCGGGGGTTCTAAATTCATTCCATTCCGTTGCAATAATTAATGCATCTGCATTTTGTAGGGCATCATATTGGTCTTTTGCATATTGAATAGCATTACCAATTTGTTGGCGTACATTATGCATTGCTTCAGGATCAAAAGCGGTAATAGTTGCCCCTTCTGCCAATAAAGCTTTAATTATGTATAAAGCCGGTGCTTCGCGAATGTCATCAGTATTGGGCTTAAAAGCTAAACCCCAAAGTGCAAAATGCTTTCCGGATAAATTATTTTGAAAGTAATGTTTAATTTTAGGTAATAAGTGTAACTTTTGACGTTCGTTTACTATTTCTACCGCTTTTAAAATTTTAAAATCATATTGTACTTGTGCAGCAGATTTAATTAATGCCTGCACATCTTTAGGAAAACAACTTCCACCATAACCTATTCCGGGGAATAAAAACCGCTTTCCAATTCTTTCATCGCTGCCAATACCTCTGCGAACCATATCAACATCAGCACCCAATTTTTCACAGAGTTGGGCAATTTCATTCATAAATGAAATTTTAGTAGCTAAAAAAGAGTTGGCAGCATATTTGGTTAATTCAGCACTTTTTTCATCCATAAAAATAACGGGATTACCTTGCCGAACATAGGGTGCATATAATTCTCCCATAATTTTTCTTGCTCGTTCAGAATTGGTACCAATTACAACCCTATCGGGTTTCATAAAGTCATCTACAGCAACTCCTTCTCTTAAAAATTCAGGATTACTCACCACATCAAATTCTCCTTTATAATTTTCAG